>NZ_JADJSO010000015.1:0-171843 GCF_016711665.1 Candidatus Villigracilis saccharophilus | reverse complement strand
GCCCAGGCGTATTGGATATGAAGGCGGGGATTGTCATCAGTCTGGCCGCAGTGGAAGAGATACTCAACACCGGCATGAGGCGCCCTGTGACCTTGCTTTGCACTTCTGATGAAGAGATTGGCAGCGCCACGTCCAGGAAATATATCGAAGAACTTGCGAAAAAGTCCGCGCTGGTATTGGTACTTGAAGCTGCGCTGCTGGATGGGTCACTTAAACATGGCGTAAAGGCGTAGGCGCGTTCCACGTCCACGTGAAGGGACGCGCCGCGCACTCCGGTGGCGACCATGAAAAGGGAAGGAATGCCATTGAAGAGATGGCGCATCAAGTGATCGCCATTCAAAAAATGACCGATTACTCAAGGCAGACCACGCTTAACGTCGGTGTAATGAGTGGCGGGACCGTATCCAATGTCGTGCCAGAGGATGCGTATGCAGAAGTGGATGTCCGCGTCATGCAGTCCGGTGAATGGGAGCGGCTTGAATCGGAAATGAAATCCCTCAGTTGTGTTTTGGAAGGCACAAAACTCACGGTCACAGGCGGGTTGAATCGCCCGCCCATGCCTTTTGATGAGACCGCGAAGGTTGCCTTTGAGAAGGCAAAGTCCATTGCAAAAGCTATTGGCGTGGACCTCACTGCGGGCGGTACCGGCGGAGCATCTGACGCGAATTTTGTCGCGCCGCTGGGCATCCCTGTTCTGGATGGCATGGGTGCGATCGGCGAAGGCTATCACTCGGAGCGGGAATATATTTTTTCCGATAGCCTCGAACAACGAAAAAGCTTCTCGCAGCATTGATCCAAAACTGGTGAAATGAAAAAACTGTTCCTTCTTTTTCTTCTTTCATCTTATATTTCTTCCTGCGCGTCTGCAACACAAATTCCCCAAAAGGAAATGATCACCGTCTACGCCACCTCTGCCGCCCAGCCGTGGTTGACTGAGCTTTACACTTGTGCAGATAACTCAGCTGTCAGCTTGAACCTTACTGCCGATGAGCCAGATATTACCTTGCGGGTGGGGGAGCCTGAGATCATTATTTCACCTGTATATCAGATCGATGAAGAGGAGATATTGATCGTCACAAACCGCGAAAGCTCCGTGCAGAATTTGACTCTCTCAGAGGCGCAGGAACTCTTTGCGCAGGGCAATGACTCAGCGAAGGTCTGGGTCTATGCGTCAGATGCGAATGTGCAAATTGCGTTTGACCAGCTCGTGATGAAAGGAAGAAGCGTCACCTCTTTTGCGGGATTGGCAACCAGCCCACAGCAAATGTCAGATCTAATAAATGTGGAAAAAGACGCGGTTGGAATCCTCCCGAAGCATTGGATGGCTGGAAATGTACGAGAAGTATTTTCAGCGGGGACTGTGCCTGTGCTGGCGATTACAAAGGAAGAACCGCAAGGGGTGGTTAAAGAATTGATCGCCTGTTTGCAGAAATAGCAAAGACCTGTCCGCAGCGACAGGTCTTTTTGATTCCCTTGACTTGTCCCAGTGATAGGAGTAATATTGTTACAAACTGGTTTGTATTGCAAACCACAATGCGATAAGGAGATACCGATGAAAGATGAAACCTCTCAAATTGAACAGCGCATAAAGCGTTACTGGTATAGAGATGGGATCGGCGAGATGATGGGTGGTGTCATGTTCCTCGTGCTGGCTGCCTACTTTTCGTTACAGCAATATCTTGGTGATGAATCGTTCATCGGCGGAATATTGCAAGCAGGATTGGTTCTGCTCCTGATCGGCGGCGTGTATGTTGGGCGGCGCGTGGTCAATAGCGCAAAGGCTCGCATTACATATCCGCGCACGGGTTATGTTGAATATCGGACTAATTCCGTCAATGCTGTCTTGATGCGCATTCTTGCCGCTTTCACCGCCATGACAGTGGCCTCCATGTCTGTCTTTGTGGCTCGCAAGTTTGACAGCATTGACGCCATGGTCGCGGTGACCGGTGTGTTGGTGGCGGTCATACTAATGGTGAAGCAGGGATGGGGTTCGGGGCTGGGCAGGTTCTACTCTGAGTGCAGCCTCTGTTGTGCTTGGCGGTATTCTGTCGGTGAGCGGATTCGCTCGCGGATATAACCTCGGCTTGTTCTATGCCTTGATGGGAATCGCATTTCTTATCTCTGGCGGGCTGATATTGAAACGCTACTTGAATGAGAATCCGCTGCCGCCTGTGGAGGCTGGGAATGAGTAATGATCTGCGCGGTTTGGCCGACCTTGACCGCCTGATCCACGAGCCTGCGCGATTATTGATCGTCACCATTCTTTCCACTGTCGCAAGCGCCGACTTTCTCTTTCTACAGCGCGAAGCAGGATTAACAAAGGGCAACCTTTCTGCGCATTTGAGTAAATTGGAAGAAGCGGGCTACGTCAAGATCGAGAAAACCTTTAAAGGCAAACTTCCGCTGACAGTTTGTAAATTAACTGCAAAAGGTCAAAAGGCCTATACAGTGTATCGTCAGCAGATGCAGTCGTTCATGGATAAGACAAGTTAGTAAGTAAGGGCGACCCTTTATGATTAATCAGGTAAGCTGGTTCCGCTGGGCGGGTCGCCCCTACGACATGAAATGCAATTTTCAAGGAGAACCCAAAATGAAATCAAATAATTCCCTCATCATCATGGCAGTCATGTTTCTGTTATTTGCAACAGTTTCGTCAGTGGTTATCTGGTCGAATGTGTCCATAGCGGCCAAGATCGGCTTCTTTGCATTTGGGTATGGCGCTGGCATACCAACTGGCGTGCTGGTCTCCAGACGTCAAGGCTAAATCTTTTGGTTCGCAAAGACCCGCGCCGAGCGAAGGGCAAACTACGTTGCCTTGAGGTTGAAAAGGAAAAAACGATTATTGCAATTTCTGCTTCTAATGCTTGGTGCGCCAATATTAATATTCATTAGACATTATCGGAAATAGCGATATGATAGGTGAATGCTCACCTATGAAGAACTAAAGAAAAATCCTCGAAAATTTGTTGCACTGACAAGTTTAACGCCAGAAGAGTTTGATTATCTGTTGCCAGCGTTTGAGCGAGCCTATCTGATGGTATATCCTGCCTCTAAGACAATGGCGGGGAAAAAGCGAAAACGTAAAGCTGGTGGAGGTCGCAAAGGAGCACTTGCCAATATTGAGCAGAAATTGCTGTTTGGCTTGGTGTATCAAAAAAGTTATCCAGTGCAATCCATTATGGGCGAACTGTTTGGGATGGGACAAACCCAAGCCAACGAGTGGATTCATAGTCTGTTGCCCATTTTGAAACAAGCCTTGGATGATCTGGGTTATGAGCCAGAACGAGACCCGAAAAAGTTCAAGGAAAGCGAGCAAACTCGAAAAGATGCAGCAACTTCCATTATTGACGGTACCGAAAGGCGGCGTCAGCGACCAAAAGACGCCAAAAACAGGCTTTGCACTACAGTGGCAAGAAGAAAATTCATAGTGACAAGAACCTGATAGTTGCAACCGCCAAGAAAAAACGAGTTTCTTTTCTGAGCCAAACTTATCCAGGCAAAACGCACGATAAAAAGGTAGCCGATACAGAGATGATTGCTTATCCAAAACAAATGACCTTGTATCAGGATACTGGCTTTCAAGGATATGAACCAAAGGTACAGAAGTTAGTGCAACCGAAAAAAAGCCACGCAAGAAAGAGCTGACTGATAAAGAGAAAGAAAACAATCGCAAGATATCCAAAGTTCGTGTCAAAGTCGAGCATGCCATTTCAGGGATCAAGCGTTCTCGGAGTGTCAAGGATGTGTTGCGAAATACGAAAGATGGCTTTTCAGATTTAGTGATGGTTATTGCTTGCAGTTTACACAATCTTCGCGTTGACCACAGAAAGAAGCCGTTGAAATTATGACCAAAATAATTATTTCCGATAATGTCTATTATTTATCTTGGTGTCATTTTTGTTGATATTGCTGTAAATGAACCTGGAGCGGATGCTCCCAGAAGTATTGGCTCATTTAATGTAATTGAGAGTTCAACAATTGATCCAACAACCATACTTTCATCTCTTAATCACGACGGCCAAAATGTATTCAATTTCAAATCAGATCTTCCCAACGACCTGCCGTTTGTTACTTCGGTTGAATGGGGGCAAGTTGATTATGAAAATTTGGCAACTAGTATTTTTCATGTCGCATGGAATGAATCCATAAACGATTGGAATCTTTATAGAATGGCTTATTTTACAGAATGCGGCCATCCTGAGGGATTCTCTAATGGGGAATTTTACTTTTATCTGGATACTTCAGATCATAAAGAATATTCTGCGCGTGGCATTCTCATGGAACCTGAATATGGATACGTTGCGTGGGGTGGAGATACCTATTACCATCGCCCGCTTTTCGGCTGGAAGGCAATAAACCTGAAAGAGGTGACCGTTACCGCAGAAGAAGCGCTTCGTAGAGCAGAAGCGCGCGGTGGATTGAGTGCCCGCCAGTCTTGGGATAACAAGTGCATAATCGATGTTCAATTGTGGCCCCAAGGTTTTGGGCGAAATACCTGGCGGGTCAATTATTGGAATAATGACATTTCCAACGAAAATCGTATGGTAGAGTTTTGGATACCTGCAAAATAAAATTTCATGTTTGATCTGGGGCAGAATCATCTCTCGGCACAGGTCTTTGCGAATCGCCACCTGAGGACTGACAGGTTTTATTACCACAGGTGCTGAACAAACTTCTGCAGATGCGGAACGAATCTGACGATTACGGCGCGGAGGAAACCTGTCAGGTCTTGTTGCGCGGTTTTATTCAATCCTGTAAGCCAAGTGCAAATGAGAGCTTAATGTTTCGGGGGTAAAATTAGGGTCGTTTGGCGCATCAAGGTAGGGCGGTTGCCTCGGCGGCCGCTTTTGTGTGTAAATATGTCCTCATCAATCATCGAACTACGCAACGTATCAAAAACCTACTCCACTGCGGCGGGTGACTTTACGGCGTTAACCAACGTGACCATGACCATCAACGCGGGCGAGTTTCTTGGCATTGTCGGGAAATCTGGCGCGGGCAAGTCCACCTTGTTGAATATGATCAACGGTGTGGATCAACTGACCAGCGGCGAGGTCTTCGTGCGCGGGGACAATGAAAATATTTCGATCCATACCATGAGCGAGGATGCGCGCGCGCTTTGGCGCGGCAGAAAAATGGGCGTGGTCTATCAATCCTTTCAACTATTGCCCATGCTCACGCTTATTGAAAATATCACGCTGCCCATGGATCTGGCTGATAACTATAAACCGCGCGAATCAAAAGACCGCGCCATGCAATTGCTTCAACTCATGGAACTCGAAGAACACGCCAATAAACTGCCCGCCTTCATTTCAGGGGGACAGCAGCAGCGGGTCGCCATCGCGCGCGCGCTTGCCAATGACCCGCCCATCCTCGTGGCGGATGAGCCGACGGGCAGTCTCGATTCCATCACTGCCGATCACATCTTTGAAGTCTTCGAGCACCTTGTGAAAGATCAGGGAAAAACCATCGTGATGGTTACACATGATGTCAGTCTGACGAATCGCTTCTCTCGCAGTTTGACGATCGCAGATGGGGAAGTGCTTTCGGAAACAGAAGCAGATATAAGTTCAGGCGGGAGGCGGAAATGAAGACGCTTCGCACCAAGCCGAAAGTTGATCCTGTCCAACAGACTGAGTCAGCATCGGACGCCATGATCGAACTACACAGCGTCGTCAAGAAATTCAGCAATGCGGCGGGAGAGTTCACCGTACTCAAAGGCGTGGACTTGACCATCAAACGCGGCGAATTCGTTTCCATTGTTGGCAAATCAGGCAGTGGAAAATCAACCTTGTTGAACATGGTCACCGGGATCGATCATCCCAGCGATGGCCACGTGGTTGTGAATGGTAAGGATATTTACACAGGCGTGACTGAAAGTCAGCGCTCCAGATGGCGCGGAAAAAATTTGGGCATCGTCTTTCAATTCTTCCAGCTGCTGCCCATGCTCACGCTGCTTGAAAACGTCATGCTCCCCATGGATTATGTTGATCTGTATGACTTCGATGAACGCCCAGCGCGCGCCATGGAGTTATTGACCCTGGTTGGTTTGGAAAAATTCGCAAATAAATTACCTGTATTGGTTTCAACGGGACAGCAGCAGCTGGCTGCCATTGCGCGCGCGATGGCATGTGACCCGCCTCTGCTGGTTGCTGATGAACCGACAGGCAACCTCGATACACGCTCGGCGGATAAGATCATTCAATTATTTGAAGGCTTTGTAGCGCAAGGTAAAACCATCGTCATGGTGACGCATGACCCATCCCTGACATCACGCACGCATCGCAATATCATCATCTCTGACGGCGAGCTGATCAATGAGACCATCTCCCGTTCCCTGCCGCAGTTGCGGCACCGTCATATGCTGGAATTCACGCGTATTGTCGGAGAAAAAATCTATCAGCCGAATGAAACCATTATTTCACGCGATCAGCATGTGGAACAATTCTTTATGATCCGCAAAGGTGAGGTGGAAGTGGTCTTGCTGGATGGAAAGAAAAAGGAATACGTGCTTTCGCGTTTGCAGGCTGGTGAATTTTTCGGCGAAATGGAATTGTTGCGCGGCGGAAAATCCATCGCGAATGTGCGCGCGGGCAGTCAGCCCGTGGAAATACAGACCATTCCGCGCGAGGAGTTTCTGCGCGTGATCAACGAATCTCCCATTACGGCTGAGGCTATCGGAGAGATCGTACAGAAGCGCCTAAATGAAAGGCAGATTGCAGATTCCAGATCAGCACATAGGTAATATTTTTATCAGAGTTTTATCGAGTAATAACGCAGGAGAGTAATGCGACCCAGATGGCGTAAGGTATTGCACGATCTATTTGACAACAAGGCGCGCACCCTGTTGGTGGTGTTTTCCATCGCGGTGGGTGTATTTTCCATTGGTGTGATCTCGGGCGCGTACCAGATCATCAAGAATGATATGAGCATATCCTACGCCGCCAACAATCCGTCCAATGTTGAACTGCGCACGTTGAACTTTAATGATGATGTGCTTGCATCCATAAAAAATGCTCAAGGGGTGGATATTGCTGAAGCCCGCCGCGTCACGAGTATTCGGATGCGCGCGGCCGGTACGGAAAAATGGACTTCATTTGATATCGTGGCATTTAATGATTTCGAGGAAAACGCGATTAATTTGCTGACCCCGATCGAGGGTAAGTCCATTCCTGATAAACGGGAGGTGATCCTCGAAAGGGATGCCCTTAATCATATCGATGTGGGAGTGGGGGGGACGGTTGAATTTCAATTGCAGGATGGCTCTATCAAGTCCATGGCCGTGGTGGGGGTGGTGCAGGATACCGCCATGGGCGCGGGCGATTTCTTGGCGTCGCCATATGCATATATCACCATGAGTACGCTGCAATATCTGCAGCAGCCGCAATTATTTAACCGCGCATTTGTTACTGTTGGAAGTGGTGGTGATGATATTTTTCATGTCCGCGAAGTGGGTGCAAACTTAAAAGATAAGCTGGAAAAGAACGGCACGGTCGTTGTCCGCACACGTTTTTCGTTGACGCATGAGCATCCGCTGGCGAGCACGGTCAATGCGATCCTCGGCATTTTGTTGGCGTTGGGCATCCTGATCGTATTTCTTTCCAGTTCCCTGATCGCAAATACATTAAGCGCATTGTTGACCCAGCATCTGCGTCACATCGGTGTTATCAAATTGGTGGGCGGGCGCAGAACTCAGGTCTTTGCGATGTATCTGGCGCTGATCATGGCATTTGGCGTGCTGGCTTTGTTGATCGCCGTTCCGCTTGGCGGTCAGGGCGCTTATGGGCTGGCGCTCTTTATTTCCAGTGAATTGAATTTCAATGTGCTCGGATATCGAATTGTGCCGATGGCGTTCGCGATCCAGATCGCGGTGGGATTATTGGTGCCGCTGGTGGCGGGACTTGCGCCTGTGATCAACGGTTCGCGCATCACGGTTTTGCGCGCTCTCAGCGGAGATCTGGCTGGGGACGAGAATCAGCCTAAAGACCAGCATGAGGCGCGTGTGAACTGGTTCGATTGGATGCTGGTGCGCGCCACGAGCATCCTTGCCGCGCGCGGGATCCATTTCCCGCGTCCATTCATCATCTCCTTAAGAAACACGTTCCGCCGCCGCGGACGATTGGTTCTGACCCTGTTTACATTGACCATGGGCGGAGCGATCTTTATTGCCGTGTTTAATGTCCGCACGACCTTGCATGATTATATTGGCGCAATCGGGAAATATTTTGCGGCTGATATTACACTTGATTTTGATCAACCTTATCGCTTGCGCGAGATCAGGCAGGTGCTGGCGCAGGTGGATGGAGTGAGCGATATGGAGGGCTGGCAGTTCGTCAGCGGGGAACTGTTGGATAAAAATGGGGCTGTATTGGAGAATATTAACATCTTCGGCCCACCCGCAGACAGTCTTCTCATTCAGCCCATTCTTGTAAAAGGTCGTTGGCTGCGCTCAGATGATGTCCGCAAGCTGGCTTTGAGCGAAGCCGCTTTGGGGTATTTCCCCGACATCCAGCCTGGAGATCATGTGCAGTTAAAGATCAATGGGCGTGAAGAAGATTGGGAAGTCATCGGCGTTTTTAAATTTGTAGACCGTGAAGGTATTTTGGCCTACGCGCCGTATGAATATATTTCGCAAATGAATAACCTTGCCAATCAATCCTATTCTTTCCGTTTGGTGACAGATAATCATGATCGGACGTATCAGGATGCAAAAGCGGAGGAGTTGGATAAGTTTTTCCGTGAACGCGGATTCAAGGTCCGTACCGCTGAGGCGGGACGCGCGGCACTGGATACTGCTGTGGAGAGTTTGGATACGCTGGTGGTCTTCCTGCTCATCATGGCGATCCTGACCGCAGTGGTGGGCGCGATGGGTTTGACTGGCACGATGGGCATGAATGTGTTGGAGCGCACGCGCGAGATCGGTATTATGCGCGCCATAGGCGCAGACGACCGCGCCGTGATGCGCACCGTCATTGCGGAAGGCTTTGTGATCGGTGCGATTTCTTTTGCGCTGGCGATCATCTTGTCGATCCCATTTACATATTTACTTTCCACCATTGTCAGTCTTGCGGTATTTGAAACGCCCATTGAAGTGGTGTTTACATTCACAGGATATGGGATCTGGTTTGGTCTGGTATTGGTGCTTTCCGTGGTTGCTTCCATTGTGCCGGCGCGCAATGCGGCGCGCTTGACCATTCGGGAAGTGCTGGCATATGAATAAAAAAATATAAGGTGAAAAATGAAAAAACAAATATCAATGATTGTTGTAATGATCGTCACGTTATCTCTTGTGCTTGCGGCTTGCGGAAATCAACCTGCGGTCACCGTGACGCCTGAGCCTGTAAACATCGTCTCCACGAATTCAGTGGTGGCTGAAGGACGCCTGAAACCTGTACAGGGAACGACCCTTTCATTTCTGGCGCGCGGAGTTGTTGAAGAGGTTCTCGTGAAGGCCGGTGACTCTGTCAGTGAGGGAGATGTCCTCGTGCGTCTCGCAAATACGGGCGGAGTGGAGGCACAGATCGTCGCCGCGCAAAATGCGTACGATACTTTGCTCCGTACCGAAGATGCCTCCCGCGCCAATCTCTGGCAGGCTTACATGGATGCTCAAATCGTGCGCGGCGTTGCAGAAAAGGAATGGGACGAGCTGAATGTGACGGATATCGAAGACCGCATTGACGATGATAAAGCCACCGTTGAAGACCGCCAGCAGGATGTGGAAGACAGGCAGGCTGACTTTGATAAATATAAAGATCTTGATAAGGATAATTCCAAACGCAAGACCGCCGAAGATGATCTCGAGAAGGCGCAGGAGGATCTGAATCTGGCATTGCGTAATCTCGAAGAGACAATCCGTGAACGCGATAGTGTGCGTGCTGCGTATGATGGTGCGCTAGGTTTGGAAGCTGAAGCAAAACATCAGTACGAGATCAGCCTTGATGGTCCGAATGCAGACCAACTTTCACTTGCCAAAGCTAACCTTGATGCGGCGAAGGATGCGCTTTCCAATTATTTGATCACTGCTCCGTTTGACGGGATCGTGGCGGATGTCAATGTGAAGGTCGGTGATCAGGTCGGCACGGAAACCCGCGCCGTCAGTATTGCGAATTTCAATTCATGGATCGTTGAAACAACGGACATCACCGAACTTGAAGTGGTCAACTTGAGCGTTGGTCAAAATGTAACGCTTGTGCCGGATGCTCTGCCTGACCTGACGCTGAATGGTACGGTCACTGAGATCAGCCAGGCCTATGTTCAACAAGGCGGTGACATACTTTATACGGTGCGCATTGCTTTGACGGACAGCGATCCGCGTTTGAAATGGGGCATGACCCTGGAAGTTTCTTTCCAGGAATCTGCACAGTAGATCTGTTCGCCGATCTGGCGGGAACCCCTATAACTAGAACATCTGAGTGATTGAATCTTGATTTTTTTCGTGCAATAATATAGGTGCTCCGAGAAAGAGCAAAACCGGGGAAACCCGGTGACGCAAAGTCATGGGTCTAACGCTGAACTGAGCCAGGACCGCCAGACTGCCGATAAAAGCAAAACCGCCAAAAGACGGTGACGCAAAGCCAAGAGTCTAAAACCAGTATAAGTTTCTGGTCAGGACCGACCGGCTGCCCGAAAGGCAAAATCAGGGAAACCTGATGACGCAAAGTTATGGGTCTACAATCACACTTTATTTGTGATCATGACCGCCAGACTGCCGAAGAGCAATCTTTTTTCAGGGATGACCTTTTTGATGGTCATCCCTGTTTGATTTATAATATGATGTGTAGAAGCGTTGCTGTTTTATTGGTTTGCAATGCGCTCAATACTTCGATAGATCAACAGGAGACATTATGGCCATTCGAATATTGGTTGTAGACGATACTGATCTGAATTTAAAGATGGTGAGCGCGATTCTTGGAAAAGACGGCTATGAAATAGTAACTGCCCGCAATGGCTTTGAGGCATTGGAGGTCATCAAAACATCTCCTCCCGCATTGGCCATTCTTGATGTGATGATGCCTGATATGGATGGTTACACCCTGTGCGGGCATCTTCGGAAAATCCCTTCCACCGCAAAGATACCGATCATAATTCTGACCGCCTTGAGTGGTGTTGAAGATAAAATTAAGGCTTTTGATTCAGGCGCTGATGATTTTTTGGCAAAACCCTTTGAACCGCAGGAATTGCGAGCCAGGATCAAGGTCTTGTTACGACGAGCCGTGGATGTCGTATCCACCACCGTTCACAGCACTGCAATGACTGGCAAGGTCATTGCGGTGTTTTCATTGCGCGGCGGGCTGGGTGTCTCCATGCTTGCGTCTAATCTTGCCGCCTCATTTTCACAAATTTGGGGAAGCCCTGCTGTGTTGGTGGACCTGGCATTTTTAAACGGGCAGAGCGCCCTTCTCCTGGATCTCCCGCTCCGAAATACGTGGTCTGATTTGGGACACTCTCCCGCGAAAGAAATGGATATGGACCTGATCAACTCGACCCTGTTGCGTCATGACTCTGGTGTGCATGTCCTTGCGTCTCCGCGCCGCCCTCAAGACGGGGAAGTGATTACTGCGGAACATGTCCAACGCGCCATTGAATTACTGCGCGCTCATTATCACTACATCATCCTGGATCTTCCGCACGATTTTTCTGAAACCACATTGGTCGGACTGGACATGGCGGACCAGATCCTGCTCATGCTCGCTCCTGAGACGGCGTCTGTCCGTTGCGCTGCGAATGCGCTGGAAACTTTTGATCAACTTAATTATCCGCCTGAGCGCATCAGCCTGATCTTGAACTGGCCTTTTAAGGGAAAAGGCCTACCGCGCGCTGGAATTGAAGGCGCATTGAAGAAGCAAATCGACGTAGTTATTCCTCATGCCGGTGAGGCGGTGGTTGCCTCGATCATGTACGGCAAGCCATCTACTTTGCAAAAACCCCTTGACCCTTTGGGCGCATTCCTTGAAGATCTCGCTTACCTTTACAGTATGGAAGAACATAAGCAGCATCCGCCGGAGAAACCTGGTGAAGGACTCAAGCGCGTAAAAGAAAGGTCGCATTCCAAATAAGATAAAACTCCGCCTCCCACATAACTGACAGTTGGGAGGCGGTTTATTGTGATGCAAACCCCTCAGGGTATAATCTGCGCCATGACAAAATCTCCCCGCCCCCTCGACCCCGAAGCCAAGCCTGATGACCGCGTGGACAATGCTCTGCGTCCTGAAAAGCTGAACGATTTGATCGGGCAGGATCAGGTCAAAGAGAATTTATCTATTCTCATCGCGGCGGCGCGCAAACGCGGCGAAGCTTTGGACCATGTCCTTTTTTATGGGCCTCCAGGCTTGGGAAAAACAACGCTCGCACATGTGCTTGCCAATGAGATGGGAGTCAACGTCAAAGTCACGGCTGGACCGGTCATTGAGCGCGCGGGTGATCTCGCCGCCATCCTTACCAACTTGCGCGCAGGCGATGTCCTGTTCATTGATGAAGTCCATCGTTTGGGACGCGCCGTGGAAGAAGTGCTCTATCCCGCCATGGAAGATTTCGCGCTGGACATTGTCATCGGCAAAGGGCCTTCCGCCCGTTCCATTCGTTTGAAACTTCCGCGCTTTACCATTGTTGGCGCTACAACCCGTTTGGCCTTGGTCACCGCTCCATTGCGGGCGCGTTTTGGCGCCGTCTATCGTTTGGATTATTATGATCTGACCGCCATGCAATCCATTGTCTCGCGTGCCGCGCGGATGTTGAAAGTGGAAGCCGAAACAGACGGGATTACAGAAATGGCGCGCCGCGCCCGTGGGACTCCGCGTGTGGCGTTGCGCCTGTTGCGCCGTGTGCGTGACTTCGCCCAGGTCCGCGCGGATGGGATCATTACAAAAAAGGTTGCCAAAGAAGCGCTGGACTTGCTTCAAGTTGATCCGCTCGGGCTCGATGATGTGGATCGCCGCGTGTTAAAGACCATCATCGAAAAATATAACGGCGGACCCGTTGGCTTGAACACCATCGCCGCATCCATCAGCGAAGAACAGGACACCATCATGGATGTGGTCGAGCCGTATCTGCTACAACTAGGCTTCCTTGACCGCACCCCTCAAGGCCGTGTCGCCACCAAATCCGCGTATGAGCATCTGGGGTTTACATATATCGAACAGGGGCAGCAGAGATTGTTATAAATTGTAGGGGCGGATCGCGATCCGCCCCTACGTTATGAATTATGGAAAACATCGCCCGTACCCTCATGCTCGGCGGAATTGCATTATTCCTCATCGGCGGCGGGATCTATTTCGCCGCGAAGTTCGGCCTCCCGCTTGGCCGCCTGCCCGGTGACATCCACATCGAAGGGGAGAATGGCGGATTTTATTTCCCAGTCACAAGTTCGATCTTGGTTTCGGTGATTTTGACGATTTTGGTGAATTTGATAATCCGTTTTTGGAAGAAATATGAAGAAGAGTTGACGCTTGTCGGTGGCAAAAGTCATCAGGCGTGGACTATTAGAGACAGGGCATGCTAGAAAACATTGGAAAATGGGCGGTCAATCTTAAGATTTGTGCCATCTGGTTGCTGCTGTGAAACATTCAAGTCGAAAGTGCCGGGAATTTTGAAAAGACTTACCGTGTGACATTTTAGTAATTGAGGAAAGTGACTCTCCCCCAAGTGCTAAATGATGTTTGGGGAGTTACAAAAGAAACCCTTTTCTCTTGGAAGTATGTTGGGAAAAGGATGTTGGCTTGGTAAAACTTCCTCTTTTTCCAAAGTGATACAGGTTCAAGGTTTCCAGGTGTAGAACGAAGCAGGGGGGCATTTTGCCGTTATTAAAGTCTTCCGCCAATTTAATCAATTATTTCGTAAGCAACTGATAGGCGGGCTGTGCAACGAAAATTGAATTGATCATTTGCAGGTTGTTTGTCATCAAAATGATGTTGAAGCGAACAGCATTGAGTTTCGGCATTCTTGAAGGACGTCAACATTTAGTGATCAAAAAGTTCTTGAAAATCTTCAGAAATTAGGTTGGAACCTAAATGAGCATATGTTATGGCAAGATTGTCAAATCAAACCATGTTTGTGAGGTATTCATGGTCATAATGAAACGTATCCTCCTCTTTCTTCTTACTTCTTTTTCCTTCACCGCCTGCGGACGATTGGATTCTATTCCTTACGCCCCCGCGCAAACTCCCAAATCTTGGCTTCAAATTCAGCCATTCGCCGAATTCAAGATCGCTTCGCAAAATATTATTTTTATTCAGCCAAGCACTTCGATCATTGTGTACTTCCTGGCATTCTGGCCATTGCGGTGGGATTGTATTTTCTGAAAATCCGCGCAGGTCAACTCTCACGCTTTTGGTGGGGGATCGCGTTGCTGCTATGGGGCATCGGCGCGCTGCTCGCAGGGACAAGTTACGAAGCCTTCAGCTATGCCATCAAATGCGCGGGACGTGAAACCTGTCTCTGGACAAGCTGGTGGGAAATTCTGTATCTCCTTGCCTCAGTTTGGAGCATTGACGCCATGATGCTGGCCGTTGCGTACTCAAGCACCACAGGCAAATTACGCAAAGCGCTTTCAGTTTATTCTGTTATCAACGCGATTATATATTTCATCATCGTGATGATCGGCGTTTTTATCCCCGTCAAATTTTTGATCTCATTTGAACTGCTTCTGGTGGTTTCCGCGCCGGGCATCATTGCCTTCTTCGTCATCAATGGCTGGCGATATTTCAAATTCAAACAAAGCCTTGACCTGACCTTGCTTGGCACATGGATCTGGTTGGGAGTCACCATTGCCGCTTATTTTCTGTATCTCATTTCTGGCAATACAACATCCTTATGGGCAAAAGGGATGTGGTTCTCTGAGAACGACGTGCTGCATATCGGGCTTATTATCTGGATGTTGTATATTGCGTTTGTTCTTGCTCCAAAAGTAAAAGACAATCCGAAATAAAAAAACGTCGCAGGCCAAAGACTTTCGACCTGCGACCTTTGACCAACTTTCTTTACAAATCCACCACCGTGCGCATAGCAGGATAATGCACATGCTTCACGCGGTTTTCCCTTAATTTCTCCATCAAAGGCAGCGCGCCTCTTTCCTCCCCGTGGACTAGGAATATATTTTGGGCGCTCTTCTTGACTCCCGCGGCGTATTCAATCAGCAGGTCTTGTCCCGCGTGAGAGGACAGTCCGTTGATGGTGGCAACCTCTGCCTTAAGTTTATATTCTTCGCCGAATATTTTTACCTTCTTATCGCGGTCAGCGATCCTGCGTCCCAGGGTCTCAGGCGCCTGCCATGAAACGATCATGATCGTGTTGCGTTTGTTCTCGATAGCCCAGCGGATGTGATATACCACGCGCCCCGTTTCTGCCATGCCCGCCGCGGAAATGATGATCATCGGGTCTTTGCGTTCGTTCAATTCCTTGGACTCTTCCACGTCAGACACATAGGTCAATAATTTAAAATCCAGCGCGGGATGTCCGCTCTTGATCAGGTCGTTCATATTCTTGTCGTAACACTCGTTGTGATTGCGGAAAATATTCGAAGCATTGACCGCCAACGGGCTGTCCACATACACAGGCACGGAGGGGAGTTCTCCCGCGTCATACATGCGGCTCAAGTTGTACACGATCTCCTGCGTGCGGCCCACTGCAAAAGAGGGAATGATCACCTTGCCTTTCCGATCAAGCGTCCGCAAAATGACGTCGCGCATTTCGATGTAGGCTTCTTCTGGGGCGCGGTGTGGTTTATCGCCGTAGGTCGATTCCATGATCAAGACATCCGCCTGTTTTGGCAGGACAGGGTCACGGATGATCGGCAGGTCTCGCCGTCCAATATCGCCCGAAAACCATAATTTTGTTTTCTTCATTTTCTCTTCAAGATTTAACTCAACCGAAGCCGAGCCGAGGATATGTCCCGCGTCGTGCAGGGATGCCATTGCGCCAGGCGCGGCTTCAAATTTCTCCTCGTAATCCAGTTCGTGCAATAAAGGCTTGACCAGTTTTGCATCTTCTTCCGTGTAAAGCGGAACAGCGAGCGGCTCACCGCGCTTCTTTTTATTATGAAAATTAATGCTGGCGGCCTGCTTTTCCTGAATGTGTCCCGAGTCGCGCAGCATCAGGTCGGTCAGGTGCGCGGTCGCCCGTGTCGCGTAGATCGGCCCGTGAAAGCCCTGCTTGACCAGATTGGGCAGGTTGCCTGAATGATCAATGTGCGCGTGGGAAAGGATGACCGCGTCGATCGTGTTTACATCAAATGAAAAGTTGTGATTTTTTTCGTATGATTCTCTTCTTCGCCCCTGATACATGCCGCAGTCCAGCAAGATCCGTGAACCATTTACTTCCACCAAATGCATCGAGCCAGTTACAGTTTGCGCCGCCCCGTGAAAACTGAGTTTCATATTGGCCTCCGTGGTTTGCAGTTTTGCTTCCGCTTTTGATTCTAATCCATTATCATGGAACCACAAAATGAAAACTTCCGACTTCAACTACCATCTTCCCGAAACCTCCATCGCGCAGACTCCCGCCGAACCGCGTGATTCATCCAGACTCATGGTGATCCATCGTGATTCTTCGGATGTAGAGCATCGTATCTTTCGTGACCTCAGCCTGTTTCTGCGGCCGAACGATCTCCTGGTCCTCAACAGGACGCGCGTCATCCCTGCGAGGATCTTCGCCAAAAAAGAAACAGGCGGCCGCGTGGAACTGCTCCTTCTGCGCCGCCGCGATGAATTGACCTGGGAAGCGTTGGTGGGTGGCAAGGGTTTGCGTGTAGGAAAACGGGTGCGAGTGGACAATGGCCCTGACGCTGAAATTATTGAAATTCTCGAAGGCTCAGAAAGGCTGATCAAATTTTCAGAATCCATTGAGTCGTATTTCCCCAAAGTAGGCAATGTTCCACTTCCGCCGTATATTCACGAAAAATTAAATGACCCCGAACGCTATCAAACCGTATACTCACGGGATGTTGGTTCTGCCGCTGCACCAACTGCCGGGTTGCATTTCACACCCCAATTGCTTGATGAACTTAAAGCAAAAGGTGTGAAGATCGCTTATGTAACTTTGCATGTCGGCCTCGATACATTCGCGCCTGTCACTGAAGATGACCCTGAAGAACATAAGATCCATACCGAGTGGTGTGAACTTCCGCAGGAAACCGCGGACTTAATTAACCAAACAAAAATAAACGGCGGGCGGGTGGTTGCCGTTGGAACAACTTCGGTCCGTACCCTTGAATCCGCCGCACAACTGATTACTGATAGCTCGTCACTTGTTACTGCGTTTTCTGCTCCAACTTCCATCTTTATCCTCCCTGGCTATCAATTCAAAATCGTGGATGCCATGATCACGAATTTCCATTTGCCCAAGTCCACGCTGATCATGCTGGTCAGCGCGTTTGCGGGACGTGAGAAGATATTGTCTGCATATGGAACAGCCATCAAAGAAGGTTATCGTTTTTATTCCTTTGGCGATGCCATGTTGATCCTATAATGTGACCAAAAACAGACTTAGTATGGAAAAAAGCGCGATTACTCGGAAATAAACACATAATTTTCGCCTCTTCTTGCTCCTGTTGCCGAAAAAATCCTGTCATATAAAAACTGTCCGCCAGATTAAAAAAATCAATAAATCTAAATTTCCCATTTGGCGTACTTGCAGATAAGCTCGCAATTGGATTATGTTGGAAGCAAATTGCTGAAAATTTTGTAACGTGAATGTGCTAAACTTAATCCTGTTCAGGAATTTATTCTTTTGAACCTCTCTGGAGGATGCCATGGTCTGGTATAAAAATCGTGCGATGTACCTGTTTGCAATTATGGGGTTTTTGTTGGGGGTGTTGTTTCTGTTCGCTGGTCTCTGGCTTGAAATGCAAAAGCAAAGCCTGCCTATGACGTATTGGTCTTATCTTTACTTGCATAGAACCCATTATGTTTATTTTTTGTTGGACCTCGCACCTTTTGGTTTTGCGATTTTGTTTGGCCTGGTGGGCCAGCAGCGCAGCTCAAATTCAGTTATCTCGCGCAGCAAAAAGGAATGGGAGACTACCTTTGATGCGCTCTCTGACTTGATCTTTGTCGCCAATGCAGATGGACAGATCATTCGCTGTAATCGTTCCGTAATTGAGCGAATGAATGCCAAATATACGGATGTGCTTGGCAGACAGTTAAAAGATGTTCTTGGAACCGGCCAGCAGATTGATTCAAGACAGAACGAATATCCCGGCAATGAATTTCCCTGGCTGGGCCGCCTTTATGATATGGAATTCTTTCCTGTAAAAATGCAGGGTATGCCCGAAAATGTAATTTGTTTGATGCACGATATCACCGAACGTAATCTTGCGAATGAAAAACTGCGCAAGCTTTCGCGAGCGGTCGAGCAAAGCGGTTCCACGATCGTCATTGCAGATGCTGCCGGACACATTGAATATGCAAACAAGAAATTTTCTGAGACGACCGGCTACACACTAAAAGAAGCCATAGGAAATAATCCGCGTATTTTAAAATCAGGACATACCTCATCAGAGGAATATTCCCACTTGTGGGAAACGATCACCTCAGGGAAAGAATGGCATGGGGAATTTCATAATAAGAAAAAAAATGGGGAGTTGTACTGGGAGTCTGCAACGATCTCGCCAATTACCAACGAGAATGGCAAGATCACCCATTTTCTGGCGGTTAAGGACGATATTACCGAGCGTAAACTGGCTTTGGAGGCTTTAAGCGCTTCCGAGGCGCAAATGCGCGCGCTCTTTTCGGCGATGACGGATGTCATCATAGCTTACGATTCTGAAGGTCGTTACCTGCAGATCGCAAATACCGATCAGTCAAAGTTATCCCGCCTGCCTGATGAATACATAGGACGGACGGTAATCGAGATGTTCCCTGAGCAGGCGGCTTTCTTCCTTGAAACCATTCAACGCACACTTGCAACAAGAAGTGTTACAACGGTGGAATATAGTCTTTTCATTGAAGATAAGGAACTGTGGTTTTCAGCCAATGTTTCACCCATGACATCTGATTCTGTGATCTGGGTGGCGCGCGATATTACCGAAGCCAAACAAAATGCGAATGAACTGGCGCGGGAAAAACAATATTTTGAATCGCTGGTACAGAACAGCCCGGTTGCCATTGTTGTACTTGATGAAAATGAGAAGATCATGTCCTGCAACCCGGCCTTTGAAAATTTGTATGGCTATGATCGCGCTGAAATTTTAGGCGCTGATCTGGATGCGCTTATCACAGATCAGGGGATGCGCGCTGAAGCTGAACGCTATACCCGTTCTGTTTTAGATCAAACACTCCATACTCTTGGAAAACGCCGCCGCAAAGACGGCTCCTGGGTGGATGTTGAGATATTTGGCGTCCCGGTCATCGTGGATGGAAAGCGGGCCGGTATTCTAGCCATGTATCACGATATTACCGAATTGGTCCGCGCGCAGCGTGAGGCGGAGGAATCCAACCGCGCCAAGAGCGAATTCCTCGCCAATATGAGTCACGAGATCCGCACCCCCATGAATGGCGTGATGGGTATGCTCGAACTTGCGCTGGATACACAGCTTACTTCCGAACAAAGGGATTTTCTGCAAACGTCGCTTCAAAGCGCGGAAGCGCTTCTCTCCTTGTTGAACGACATCCTGGATTTCTCCAAAATTGAGTCAGGTAAGCTCGATTTGGAAGCGATCAATTTCAACCTGCGTAATGCCGTTGAAGATGTAGCCTATACGCTTGCCAAGCGCGCGCACGACAAGGGACTTGAGATCGCCTGTCTGATCGACCCGGACTTGACCACGAACCTGCGCGGTGATCCTGGCCGTATCAGGCAGATTCTTGTCAACCTGGTCGGGAACGCCATTAAGTTTACTCACCAGGGTGAGGTCATCATCCGCGCGGAGACGATCTCGCAGGAAGATCAACATGCTGTTATCCATTTTTCGGTACAGGATACAGGCATTGGCATCCCGTACGAACGTCAAGCCGCAGTGTTTGAAAGATTTACCCAGGCTGATGGCTCCACCACGCGCACCTATGGCGGAACTGGCCTCGGTCTAACGATCTCAAAGCAGCTGGTTGAGATCATGGGCGGCAAAATTGGCTTGACCAGCACGCCCGGGATTGGAACCACTTTCTGGTTTGATATTAAATTTGAGCAGCCGCCTCTTGAAAAACGCGATACCGCCCCCTTGAGTCTTGGGCCGGTGGTTAACTTGACCCAGGCGCGCGTCCTTGTTGTCGATGATAATCAGACCAACCGTATGGTGCTCACCAAGAATGTCGAGGCGCTTGGCTCTCGGGTGGATACAGTCCCCAGCGGCGCAAAAGCTCTTGAAGTCCTTCGCAACGCCTATCGTGCCGGTGATCCGTATCATGTCGTTCTGCTTGATATGCAAATGCCCGGCATGGACGGGGAACAGACCGCCCGCGCCATCAAAAGCGATCCTGCATTAAAAGAAATAAAAATATTGATCCTCACATCCATGGGTCAGCGTGGAGACGCAGTTCGTCTTGAAGCGCTTGGCTGCTCCGGCTATCTGCTCAAACCCGTTAAACAGCAAATGCTGTTTGACGCGGTTGCCGCTGTGTTAGGCACCAAGGAAGATAAAACGCCCGCCCTTATCACGCGCCATGTGCTTGCTGAGAAAAGGCAAAACGATCTCCGCCTGCTGCTCGCTGAAGACAATCCCATTAATCAAAAACTCGCCATCGTCCTCCTGCAGAAAGCCGGCTACTCGGTAGATGCTGTTGATACCGGGTTGAAGGCTGTTGAAAAGGTTCAGACCAATCATTACAGTCTTGTCCTGATGGATGTTCAAATGCCGGATATGGACGGGTTTGAAGCCACACAGCAGATCCGCTTATGGGAGCAAGGCAACGGTCAGCACATTCCGATCATCGCCATGACCGCACATGCCATGGCAGGCGACCGTGATCGCTGTATCGATGCGGGCATGGATGATTACGTCACCAAACCGCTTGAGCCGCGCGTGTTGTTCAGTGCCATTGACCGTTGGACTCAGAACACCTCCACTGAACCCGAGACCCCAATTGAACCTAAAAAGGATTCCGCTTCTGATGATCAATCTGATTTTGCTCCAGATTTTGGCGATGATTGGAACGGAGCAAACGCGTTTCAAGAGACGCCTAAGCCTGCTCCTGCAGCGCAGACAGATTCCCATCCCGAACAACTCCCCGCTGACTTGGAAGCTGCCCTGTTCCGCTTTGACGGGGATCGCGATTTTATGAAAGAGATGTGTCTGGAGTTCAAAGATCACCTGCCTGACCGCGTCAAAGAAATACGATCTGCTTTACAGGCGGATGAGGCTGAAAACCTCGGACGGTTTGCCCACAACTTAAAAGGATTATCTTTGAACTTCAACGCGGGTCCAGTTGCCACGCTGGCCGCCAAACTTGAAGCTTGCGGAAAACAGAAAAACTTGGCAGATGCCCCCATGCTGGTTGCGCAGATCGAAAGTGAAGTTACACGTTTGCAGGAATATCTTTCTCAACAATTGATTTAGTTTGTCGGTATAAAAGCATCATTACCATTCCCAGCACGATCGCTGTATTTCCCAAGCTCCACAGGTCCCTGCCTGTGGAGGCTTGTTTTTCAAGTGCGAACAATGAAAACAGGTCAAGTACCATCAGGAACAAAAAGGCATAAATATAACTTTTTGTCCCTTTCACAAGTGTTCCAACGATCCATACAATCGGAATGATATAAGGAAGCTGGTCATACGACCCCAGAAAAATTGTGGAAATGAAGCCGACCAGGATGCTGATGTTGAATACCTGCCAGATAGTCAGTTTCGCATGGTTGCGCCACAGGTAATAAGAAGCGCTTCCAAGGAAAATCAACGACAGGACTCCCCCCAGCGCAAAAGAACAATTCATATTGTTGTTACAAACAAGGTAAGAGAAACTCCAAAGGTTGGATTGATATCCCAATCTTCGATCGAATGCTGCCTCACCGCTATGAATGAACTTGCTGACCCAATCCAGGTCAATGCTCATGCCGAGCATCCATAAAAATATGCCGCCAAGCAGTATGCCAAGCAGCGCTTTCCAATTTCTGCGTGCCAGCAGCCAGAGTCCGATTAGAAATAGAAAAGATATTCCCTGCGGAGGTTTAAGCATTGTCAATGCGAGCAATATTCCTGCTGCATACGAATTTTTCTTTTCAAGGAAGAGTATCGCCGCAAAAAGGATTATCAGGGTTAACGGACCGATCGATCCGAGTTGTAGTGTCAGGTAGGTCGGTCCAAAAAAGAATATGAACAATACGACCGGTATAAACAAACGATTGTGCTCTGGTCTGTCCCATCTGTTCAAAAGGGTAAAAACTACCATCGCGATTGACAACTGCGCAATAATCTGCCAGCCGAGATATGCCTCGTCCAAAGTGAGTAATCCGAGCGGGACCATTAATACCGCCAGCGGGAGGGGATAGAGAAAGATCGCTTCCCTGGCATTCGTGACGCCGTACACTTCATGACCTGTCTGCCACTGGTCGGGATTATAAGGATTCTGGCCCTCGGTTAACAGCCGCCCTGAGAGCCAGAAAACAAAGAAATTGGAACCACGGTAATTTTTGTCAGAGTAATTTTGCATGGATCGCAGGGCAATCATTCCCCCGAGCAAAATGACAGTGAGTAAAATTCCAATATTTTTTCCGATTGAATCTTTCATAGAAAAAAACTGACAGCCACTTTCGATGTGACTGTCAGTTGGTTATAGAAGGTCTTTAAGTTTTGCAAACGGTGAATCGTTTTCTTCGGGAGAATGCCCGCAATCCATCTCGTTCAGGTTCTGTCCGCATTCGGTGCAGAGTCCCTGACAATCGGGTTTGCAGATCGGGCTGATGGGAACTTCCAAAAGCGCGTATTCGCGCAGCATTTCTGCCAGATCGATATGCCCATCTTCAGGCAGGATCAGCCCTGATTCAGTTTCGGAACGCTGATCAAAGGCGTACAGTTCGGTAAATGACCAATCGAGTTCCTGGTTAAAATCCTGCAAACAACGGACGCACATTACGGTCGTTTCAGCGGAAAAGTCAGCTTGAAGCACTAATCCCTGCGGTGTTCTGCCAATGTTGACAATGCCGTCAAGACCACGCAATTCAAGATCATCACCGAGCACGATCTTCTCGAACTCGAACGGGAAATCATGGCTGCGGCCGATTTCTTCATGGGCAATGAAGCCGACATTAATACGGAAGGGTTTTTTAGGATTGGGCATGGGAGGTTATTTTATTTGGAGTCCCTCGGCTTGCCGGGGATCAGCAGCAAGCTGCTGGAGTCCAGAGGTTTATACTTTTCTATCCACAATATATTTGGCGAGGTTTTCGAGCGCATCACGTTCGGCGCAGGCTTCCATCGAAGATAATATCGTGAGGGCGCGGTCAATGTGCTGGTCTGCTTCGAGCATGGCTTTCTTTGTGGAATTGCTCGCGCGGATGTTATCAACGAGTCGGGTCATATTTTCGTTATTGGTCCAGCCGCCCTGGGGCAGGGATAATATATCAGGGTCGTCCGGATTTGCCTCGGCGTAGTAGATGGCTGGCAGGGTCACCAGACCATTCAACAGGTCCGAACCGAGCGGTTTTCCGACAGCGTTTTGATCGCCATTGAAGTCGAGAATATCGTCCACGATCTGAAACGCCATACCGATCTGAAATCCGAAATCGCGCATGGATTCGATCACTGCGTCATTGACAGGGCTGACCATGGCTGCCGCGCGGGCTGTCATTTCAAAGAGGGAGGCGGTCTTTGCATAAATTCGTTTGTAGTAATTTTCGCGATTAATGAGTCCTCGTGATGTGAACATCTGCGTGAGTTCGCCGTTCACAATGGTCGCAAGGGTTTCAGAGAATAATTTCATCAACGCCAAATGATCGGTTTCAGCGGCGGTAATTGCCGCGCGCGCAAAAAGGAAGTCGCCGGTCAACACGGTTGCGGGCGGCGACCAACGCGCGTTCAGGGTCGCCATGCCGCGCCGAAGTAATGATCCGTCGATTAGATCATCGTGTACGAGGGTGGCGGTGTGCAATAATTCCACAGCTGCGCCGAGGGTGACGAGTTTCTCAAGGGGCGCGTTCAGCATGTTCCCGACGAGCAGGCTGATGGTTGGGCGGACGCGTTTGCCGCCAGCTGCGAGCAAGTGTTCAAGCGCGGCGCGCAAGTCTGGATGAGCTTCATCCGCTTGCTTCCGCATTCGTTCTTCAACGAGCTTAATTTCTTCAAGGACAGGTGAGATAAAAGTTACCGCGTTCAAATCAGTCTCCCCATGCAAAGAGCCGCGCCGCATTGGCGGTTGTTATGGCAGCGATCTCCGCAGGGCTTTTGGAATGGATTTCTGCAATTTTATCAGCAATATGGCGAACATAGGCAGGTTCGTTTCGTCCTCCTCGATGCGGCACTGGTGTAAGGAAAGGCGAATCGGTTTCGATCAACAATTTGTCAAGCGGTAATTGCTGAATGAGGTCGCGGTTTTTCTGCGCGTTTTTGTATGTGACAGGCCCGGTAACGCCAATATAAAAATTCAGTGCCAGAGCATTTTCCGCGGTCTCAAGATTTCCGTTGAATGAATGCAGTACCCCGGGTTTATTTGCAAGCGGGCTTTGCAAAGTGCTTTGCCATTCTTTCAAAATTTTCAGTAAGTCAACCGAGGCGTCACCGAACCATGCATCATTCTCTTCACGCATATGAATGATAACGGGCTTATTGATCTCTCTCGCAAATTGTAATTGTCGTTTTAGAATCTCGCGTTGAAAAGCGCGTTTGTCGTTATCCTTGATCCAATAATAATCAATTCCGATCTCGCCAATGGCTACGACTTTTGGGCGGCTGGCGAGGTCCTTCACTTGCTGGAATGTGCTCTCGGAGAATTCCTCCAGATCGGTTGGATGGAACCCGACCGCCGCATACACGCTGGGATTTGACTCTGCCAATCGCACCGCTTCTCTACTTGACTTGTGCTGGAGTCCCGGCACGAGCATCCGAATCAGCCCTGAATCATTCGCGCGTTGAATTACTTCCGCGCGGTCAGAGTCGAACTTGTTGTAGTCGAGGTGGCAGTGGGTATCGGTCAACATGTTGGCAGGTTAAAAGGTTGGCAGGTTGGAACGTTTACACATTCCAACCTGCCAGCTTGTAAACAATTATTTAATTCCCGCAACTTTCAACCCGTCTTCCAATATCGCTTTGACCTTATCGCCGTGGCGGGTCTCACAGTAAACGCGCATGATTGGTTCCGTGCCGGAAAAGCGGATCAACATCCAGCCGCCATCTTCCAGTTTGAATTGGAAGCCATCGACTGTGACCAACTCTGTGACCTTCAAACCGCCAAGAGTCTGCGGATTGTTATCGCGGATGATCTGCTTGCGGGCTTCGGGGTTGCCGCTAAAGGGGCTGTCCACGCGGTCGTAGAAATATTCACCACCGACTTTGGCGAACAGGTCTGCCAGTAATTCAGTGGGCTTCTTGCCAGTCTTGACCATGAAATCGAGCATGTACAAGCCAGCCAAAATCCCATCGCGTTCAGGCACATTCCCGCGGAAGGCGTATCCGCCAGATTCCTCGCCGCCAATGAGCGCGTTCGTCTCAGTCATCTTCGGCGCAACGTATTTGAAGCCCACACCTGTTTCATGGACGGGGACTCCGTACAGTTCGCCAAGTTTATTGAGCATATTGGTCGTGGACAATGTTTTTACAATATCGCCGCGGTCACCACGCACCTCGAGCATATAATAGGCGAGTAAACCAAAGACTCGTAATTGATTAATAAACTTTCCGTTTTCATCGCCAATGCCGCAGCGGTCAGCGTCACCGTCGGTGATGAGCAATACATCGGCTTTATTGTCCACAGTCGCCTGCAGACCAACATCAATATTCGGCTGGATCGGTTCGGGGCGTTTCATCTCAGGGAAGGAAGGATTGCGCTCATTGTGGATCTCGATCACGCGTGTCTTGCCGCCTGCCAGCAAACGCGGGAACCAGCCCGCGCCGTTGCCCCACATGGTATCGACCATCACGGTCAAGCCAGCGTCTTTGATGGGTTGCAGGTCGATCAAGCCGTCTTGGGTTAAGTGATCAATATAGGGAGTCGCTGCGTCAAACACGATGATCTCACCAGCGGCTTCGGCTTCCTTGTAATTCTTGCGCTTGACATCTTTAATATCATCGGGAATGCCAGTTTCGATCTGGATCAGTCCTTCAGGGTCGATCGCGCCGCCCGTTTCATTGCGGACCTTGAATCCGTTGTCAGTGGGTGGGTTATGCGAGGCGGTGACATTCACCGCGCCCGCGGCTTTCTTGTCCACAACCGCGTAGGCGATGACAGGCGTGGGCGTGGCTTCCTGGGTCAAATAAACCTTCAAGCCATTACCAGCCAATACTTCCGCAACTGCCGCGGCGAAGTGTTCACTGCTAAAGCGCTTGTCGTAGCCGACGACAACGAACTGTCCTTGCTTGCCTTGTGACAGCATATAGTTTGCAAATCCCTGCGCGCAGCGGCGAACATTGTCGAAAGTGTAATCCTCGGCGATCACACCGCGCCAGCCATCCGTACCGAACGTAATTTTATGTCCCATGATCATTCTCCAAGTATTGATATAGTTTGCAGATTATAAATTAAGAAAATATTATGGTGTTGAAGTTGGTATCGCTTCGGGTGTTGGTGTAAAGGTTAAAATAGGAGCTGGCGTAGGAGTGAACGTGAATGTTGCAACAATATCCGCTTCACTCTCTGGCAGCCCCATCATCAATAATTGCCAGGCGATATCCACATCGTCTACGGCGATGACGGGGAAGGCGGGCAGGTTGCTCAACGCAAAATCCAGCCGCATGATGATCTGATTTATAGAGGTCACTTGATACGAGGGGGCATCGATCAATAACTCTGCGAGAATATCGCGCGCAGCCTGAACGTCATCACGCGCCAATCCAAAATTGCTCTGCGATAAAAATAAACGCGCGCGCGCAACCGTCTCGATCGAACGAGTCAGCATAATTTCACGTTTCAATGCGACCATTACGCTGTTATTTTGATCCGAGATTTCCTGCTCAAGCATGCTTTGCATTTTTTCAAGTTTCGTTATGCTCGCAGTGTGCGCTTCAATATTTTTCTCAAGTTCGCCTACGCGGGCGCTCGTTTCGTCAAGACGGGCTTGCTGGGCGGCAAGCTCCACCTCAAGCTGCCTGATCTGCGAGGTGTTCTTTTGTATGGGCACAACAATATTGTTGTTGATGAACGGCACGCCAAAATAAATGGCAGCCCCGATCCCGCCGATCACCAGAACCGTTGCGATCAACCTGAATAGCGCTCTCACAAAAACGAGAAATGCCTGCCCGAGACGCGACCAGAAGGATGGTTTGTCCTTGACAGGTGATTCAGGCGCAGGCTGACTCTTTTCGATCACCTCAAGCTGGGCAGGCTGCGCTTCTTCTTCGACGGGGATCATGGCGCTGCTTTCTGGTTCAGTTTCCTGCGCCTCAGCAAAGGACTGCATCCGTGAAAGCAGGTTTTTTCCCACGCCATGCACAAGCAATAGGTCATCTGTTGCATCGAACGGGCGCGCGGCAATGATATGATCTGCCAGCGCACTTGAAATCCCAGAGATTTTTTTCAGCGTATCGTGGTCTGCGGTATTAAGAAAATTTAGGAAGTCGCTCATGGTATCTCCTATGCTGTCATTGTACAACAAAATATTTCAGATGCGGATCTGCGAATGAAGCAGATTCAGGAATCAGATCAAGAATGAAGCGCGTATTATTTGCCAGAAAGCTCTGCGGGTTGGGAATCCTGAGGTATGAATTTAAACCATGCGAATATGATCGAGATCATATTCGCGGCGACTGCAAACCAGAATGGGGTGCGGGGAGAGAATCGTTCCCAAAGCTGCGCGCCGATCCACGGCATGGGCAGGGAGAGGAGGCCGAGCGTGGTGCCGAAGAAGCCGAAAGCCATGCCGCGTTTGGATTCCGGCACAACTTTGGAGATGAGCGATTCGTAGGCGGGCATGAGACAGCCAGTGCCCAGGCCGAAGAAACACATCGCAAGAATGAAACCTGAATAGCTGTTCGAGTTTAATAAAGTGAACAGGCCCAGACCGTTCAACGCGAAACCTGTGATGATGGCAGCCCGCTCGCTGAACTTATCCACCAGTGAACCAGCCAGCGGTGCGGCAAAAATGGCTGTGATGCCGATCGCAGCGTTGACAATGCCGATCTGCTGAACGTTAAGTTCGCCGAAGTCGGAAAGGTAGATCGGGAAGAGCTGGCCGATGAGATTATAGGATGTATCGCCAACCGCGTCTGTGATCCAGATCCATGTAAGAATACCTCCGGAGAGGAGCAGGGCAAATACGGCAGTGAGTTGCCCTTTGAATCCGATTAAGGTGGGTTTGGCTGCCTCTTTCAGGGACGCAAAACGTTCATTATTTGCCATCCAAACGCGGAGAAGGGTCGCGGCGAGATAAAAACAAAATGCCACCCGCATCATGAATTGAAAATTGAATTGATATGCCAGAAAACCTGCCAGTGCGGGTCCGATGACCGTGACAGTTTGATATATTCCCGAGGACAATCCAAAAACTCGTCCGCGTGTTTCTTCGGTGGATTGCTCTGAAATATAAGCGCCGAAGCTCGGGCCGACTACTGAATTAGAGACATATTCCACACTGAGGCCGATCAACACCCACTGCCAGTTGGGCGCAAAGGCAAAGATAAGATAGCCAAAGACCGCAATGGAACTTCCCATGGCGATGACGCGCAAGCGCCCGATCGTATCCGAGAGCCAGCCGCCGAAAATTTGCAGAACCATTGGCACGAGTGACGCCAATGTGAATGCCATACCGACCTGCGTCACGCTTGCGCCGAGGTCAAGCATGTAAAGCGCCAGCATACTATACGCCATCTGCCCCGCGATATTGGCGAAAATCATGCCCGCGAGAAACCAGCGTAGGTTGTGATTAATGATGGATTTGTGTTGCATGACGCAGCTGATTATACAGGTATAATTTCTCTTATGATTTACCTTGATTATGCCGCCACCACGCCTATTGACTCGCGTGTCTTCGATATGATGCTCCCCTATTTCCGCGAATCTTTTGGAAATCCATCCTCCATTCATCGTTATGGACAAAAAGCCGAAACCGCCATAGAGGCAGCTCGTGAAAAAGTCGCTGCTGTGCTTCATTGCCGCGCGGATGAAATCATCTTTACCTCCTGCGGTTCCGAGTCGGATAATCTCGCATTGCGTGGTGCCGCGCTCGCGCGCAGAAACGCCTCTGGCGAAAAGTGGATTCTGACAGCCCGCACCGAACATCATGCGGTCAGCAAGACTGCCATTCAACTTGAAAAAGAGTATGGTTTTCAGCTTGAATGGTTGGACTTGGACGAATTCGGGGCTGTCATGCCAGTTTCCTTATCCAAAGCAGTTTGTAAAAACACCGCCCTGGCTTCAGTGATGTATGCCAATAATGAGATCGGTACGATCAACCCGATCTCTGAACTGGCTGAAATCGCAAAGGCAAATAATATCCTCTTTCATACAGACGCGGTTCAGGCCGCGGCATATTTGGATGTGAATGTTGAAAAACTTGGCGTGGACTTGATATCTCTTGGCGGGCATAAATTCTACGGACCCAAAGGGGTGGGGGCTTTGTACGTCCGCAGGGGGACCAAACTGATTCCACACCTGACAGGCGGCGGGCAGGAATTTAGCCTGCGCGCGGGGACACAGAATGTTCCATATATCGTGGGGTTTGCAGAAGCGCTCTCGCTTGCTTCTGAAGAACGCGGGCAAAGAATTGCGCATGTTAAACCGCTGAGAGATCAGATCATTGGGCGGGTGCTCGAAGAAATTCCTGATGCGTTGTTGACAGGTCACCCTGAAAATCGTTTGCCAAACCACGCCTCATTTGTGTTTAAAGATGTGGATGGCAACCTTTTATTGCAGCTCCTGGATTCCGCGGGCTTTGCCTGCTCTTCTGGTTCCGCTTGTAAAACAGGCAACCCTGAACCAAGTGAAGTGATCACATCGCTCGGTTATTCCCGCGATTGGGCATTAGGTTCCTTGCGAATTACCCTGGGTGTTGATTCAACTCCAGAGCATGTGGATATGTTTGTGAATACCCTGCCCGGCTTGGTGGAAAAAGTAAGAGAATTAAAGTAGCAAATATTCATCTGCGGTTACTCAACTTGAAAACGCAAATCATTACCCTGGAATCTCACGACGACCTCATCTCTGTCCGCGATAAATTTTCGTGGGTAAAGACGCCGCGCATTCTGCTGGTTTGGCCCAAATACGAAAAGATAAACCTGCGCTTGCTTGATTTGAAAGTGCTGCACAGGCACGCGGATTCATTGGGCGCGCAATTGGGATTGGTCACACGCCGCGCAAAGGTCAGACGGGATGCGGAATCACTTGGTATTCCTGTGTTCCCATCGTCTGCCGCTGCTCAAAAAAAACTGTGGCCTGAACCTGCTGTGAGAACAAGGCGCATTCCAAAGAATCCCCGCCGCGACCTGCGCGAAATTCGAGATTCGATTTATGAAAAGGAATCGGCGTGGAGAACTTCGCTCGTTGGGCGCGTGATCACTTTCACGATTGGAGTGATCGCTGTTTTAACATTGGCTGGTATTTTCGTCCCGCGTGCCAGGCTGATCTTGTATCCTGAAGCGCAGGTCCAAAGCGTGGTGATCCCTGTCGCTGCGAGTCAGGCAGTTGAGTTGCCCGCTCTTTCAGGGGAGATTCCTGCGCGGGAGATAACGGTCACACTGAGCGCAGAACAGACGCAGACGGTAAAAAGCGAGATCACCATTCCGAAATCCAAGGCAGATGGGGTTGCGCGTTTTAAGAACTTAAGCCGGGCGGATGTTGATATCCCAGCCGGGACAGTCGTTTCAACACCATCTTCCATAAAATTCATCACCTTGAAAAAGACCGTCCTGCCCGCGGGACTTGATAAATTTGTGGATGTGCCGATCAGTGCCTTGGAATTGGGCGCGCAAGGCAATGTCCAGGCGGAAAAGATCGTTGTCGTGGAAGGTCCGCTGGCGCTCACTGTGTCTGTAACCAATCCCGAGGTGTTAACAGGCGGATCGAACGCCCGTCAAACAGGGGCGACAGAAAGTGACCGTTTGAAACTAAGAACTGCGGTCATGGATGCCCTGCGGCGCGATGCTGAGGCGAAAATGCGGACGCAGATTGCTCGTGACGACCTTTTGCTGGTGGATACCATTCAGGTTGCGAAAATTGTCGAAGAGGATTTTTACCCCGCCGCCGGGCGGCCGGGCAGTTCGCTGTCCTTGACCATGCGGGTTGAATTTTCTGCGCGGTATATTTCGGAAGATGATCTGAAAACACTTACACTCTTAACGCTGAATTCCTCAGCCCCGGCTGGTTTCAAAGCGACAGCGCTCCCAACCTATGAAATAACCACGCAACCGTCAACCGATATTTCAGGCATTTCGCATTTTGATGTCCAGGTCACGCGCACCGTGCTTCGTCAGGTCGATACGATGGATGTCTTTTCACTTGTGCGCGGGCATCAACCCCAGTTCGTAAAAACCGATCTGGTTTCGGAATTATCATTGCGTGATGCCCCTGAAATTGTGATGACCCCCGCGTGGTGGCCGTGGCTGCCCTTGATCCCCTTTAATATTTCGGTAGAGGTGCAATAATCCTGATACTTCACTGTTCACCCGTTCATTTTTTTAATTGTCAAATTCATCCTTCATCATCTTCATCCTTGCTATTATGAGAATCCTTGCAGTAGATCACGGCGAAAAAAGAATCGGTCTCGCGCTTAGCGATGCGACCGCCACCATTGCCAGCCCATTGAATGTCATTGAGCATGTTTCCCGCGCCATTGACGCCGCTCAAGTGGCAGACCTTGCCGCGCAGAATGACGTTAAATTAATTGTCATCGGTCAATCCTTTGATGAGGACGGCAATCCGAATCCAGCGGGACGCAAAGCAGCCCGTTTTGCGGACGAACTAAAGAACCAGACCGATCTCCCCATTCAACTCTGGGATGAATCTTTCAGCACGCAAGAGGCGCGCGCCGCCCGCATTGAACTGGGCGTCTCCAGAAAAAAACGCGCAGGTCATCAGGATGCCTTCGCCGCGGTCGTCATCCTGCAATCCTATCTCGAAGCACGTAGACAGATAAACAAGTAATCACGAAACATCCCATGCGCCGTTATCAAATCCATATCATTCTCGCCTTCACTGTCCTGTGTCTCTTTGCCTGCATATTTCTTGTGCTTGGTTATATCCCCGCCCGCGCGTCGCTTTTGTACGGTCCGCCCGCGAGCCCGCTTTCCATTTCTGACCGCATCGAGTATTCAGCGCGGCTGCTTTGGCACGGTGATGCGCTCACAACGCCGCTTGACCCGAATGGGCTGGATCAGCCGTTTCGTATTGAGCAGAGCGAGTCCGTCTCTTCTGTAACGATCCGTCTCGCAGATTCAGGCATCATCAGCAATGCCGAGTATCTTTACGACTATCTGGTTTACACCGGTTATGACACCACACTTCAGGCGGGGGAGTACAGCTTAAGCCCCGCGCTTTCCATTATTGATATCGCGAATGAGTTACAGGATTCGACTCCTGAAGATATCACCTTTGTGATCCTGGCAGGCTGGCGGATGGAAGAGATCGCCGCTTCGCTCCCAACCTCCGGGCTGGATATTTCTCCCGAGGCGTTTCTCAGCGCCGCGCAGACTCCGCCTCAAGTCCTTGCCCTGGCATCCCCCGTCACAATGGAAGGATTCTTCTTCCCAGACTCATATCTCCTGCCGCGCACCACCAGCGTGGACCAGTTCCTTGAAGCCGTTGCGCGCAACTTCACCCAGCACATCACGGCTGACTTGCAGGCGGGCTTTTCAGCGCATGGATTGAATGTCAATCAAGCCGTGATTCTTGCCTCCATCGTCGAGCGCGAATCGATCCAAAATGCAGAAATGCCCTTGATCGCGGGTGTCTTCATCAACCGCTTGAACATCGGCATGACCCTCGGCAGTGACCCCACCATCCAATACGCGCTTGGCTACGATCCGCTCGGACAGACCTGGTGGACGAATCCGCTCAGCGCCGAAAATTTGAAATTTGACTCGCCCTACAATACTTATATTTATACAGGCTTGCCGCCCACGCCAATTTCCAATCCCAGCATGGATGCGCTGCGCGCTGTTGCTTTCCCCGAAAACTCTGCGTATTATTATTTCCAGGCAAAGTGTGACGGCTCAGGATATCACACCTTTGCCGTGACGTTTGACGAGCATCTCGCGAATGGGTGTCAGTGACAAACAAGACCTCGGATGTCTGCAAAAGTCTATTGTCTAGAAGTTGAAACTCCGCGAACAGTTTGAACCATTTGGCGAATAGCATCAACCACCAAACCAGGCTGGTCAATTTGTATTCCATGACCGCTTTTTTCAGCAACGATCATTTGGCTGTTTGAGGATAGTTGTGTCAATTCCGCTTGCAGTTCCTGCCAAGCTCTTTCAGCTTGTTTTGCCTGTTCGACAGGCATCCTCGCAAATAGATCAGGGATTCCATGCCATGACAGTGAGTGGAATATTTCCCAGCGAGTCAGTTAAGCTTAATTGCCTGTCACTCTCGCCGATCGCCGCTAACTCATCGAGATTGCTTTGAAAATATTTGGGCTGAAACCCAACTTCAAGATATGCAGTTCGTATCTCGGGCGGTAATTTCATTACGATCGGAGGCGCGGCTTTTTCTCCCATTAATTTGCCCAGCAAATTCAGCGCCCCTACTCGGGATGCCAATAACATGAACTGATACATCCCTTTTCCAGCCGCTCCCAATTTCTTCCATGCAGGCGGCATTTTTGAGTCGATGGCTTCATGTCTCGCGTCAAGCAAAATAACGCCAGCCACTTCTTCAGGATATTTTTTGACAAAAAGCCTGGCAGTGTGCCCGCCAAAAGATGCGCCAACTAAAATGTATGGTTTTTTGATTTCCGCCCTGGTCAACAAAGTATGTAATTCCGTAACGATTTGTTCACTGGTACGCGGATTGGGTCCAGATTCACTCCAGCCAAAGCCAGCGCGGTCATACGAACAGGCATTGGTAAACTTTGCCACTTCGCTTTGAACCAAAGTCCAATCCAAAGACCAACTCGCACCGCCGGATTCAAATACAATTGACGGGCTACCTTCGCCTGTGGAATAAATATGTAATTGATGACTACCAACATTTATCAATTGACCGATTGGAGGATGAGAATTTAGACTCATGAGAATCGTTTCCTCGTTTGGTGAAAATTATTGATGACAGGAAATATTTTGAACCGAATGAAACAGCATAGATTGTGTGTTCCCCATACTGAAGATCATCTTTCCATTCTCCATTCTCTACTTTCTTGCCTTTACAAAAAAAGCCCCTACGACCATCACCAAGCCTATCACCGCAAGCACCAATCCCTGTAACAAAACGGGATTAAGTAGTGCCTTCACCATCGAAGATGCCAGCTCTCCCGTGTAGTCCAACAGGATCGGCGGAAGGATGGCAGGCATTCGGTTGACAAGGATGCGCTGAAAGACCACCCCGACCACTGGCGCGCCGCTCAGCCCCATCAGGCTGGCCAATCCGCCCGTGATGAGGAAAGGAATTCCCCACCAATTCAGCCAGCTCTTGAGTGAGTTTACAGCCAGCAGGGTCATCAACAGTAATAGCCCAAGCGGAACGATCGGACTTAATCGCATGAGCAGGCGCGCATCTTGTAGTTTTTGGCGCGGATCATTTGCGGGTGGCGCGCTGATCAACGCGAATTGATCGGGGATCGCAAGCGACACCATTTGCATCTGACTCTGTATCACAGGTGTGAGGAACGGGGTCATTTCCTGCGGCGGATTGCAAAACTGGATCTGGCTGTTCGATAACAGGTCGATGGTCATTTGACCGATCTGCTGTAACGTGCAATCAGGCTGGGTCTTCAAAATCGTCAAAACCGCCTGCACTCCTGCGTCACTGACCATGGCTGTCTTGAGCGGGGTCAAAGAGACCTGCGCGGAATCTGCCTGCATATTCAAATACGCAAAGGTGGAATTTAACGCGTCATCTGCCATGGCATTGAGCACATCCTGCGGCAGCAAAGTTCGAAAGAACGCGTCCCATGCCTGTGTGCTCATGCCGCGCATCACAAGCGGGAACTGCTCCTGGTTGGTGCTTGTCGTGACCATGGTTTCCGCCATCATGGCGGGCAGTCGATCGTAAAAATTCGCGTTCGCGAATCCCTTTTGATAGGTCTCGGCGGTGAACGCCTTGCGGTCAAAGTTAAAAAAGATCAGCGCGGCGACGGCTGTGATGATGAACAGGACCGCAAAAATTGCCGCCAATGTTTTCTTGATGAGTTCCATTCGTTTTGCGCTCCTGTTCTTAACTCTGGAGTCCATCAGCTTGCTGATGGACTTTGTTACGACAATAACGTCTCGATGTAATCTTTCGTTACCGTTTCCGCACTGCCCACGCCGAGCAGGTTTAGCAGTTCATTTACCAGGTCGGCTTTAATATCCGCATCCTTGCGGCTCCATGTGCGGCTCTTGATCTCGAGGAAATGTCCCATGCCTGCCGGGTCTTTGACGTGATCGAGATTAATAAAGAACTCGGTCTCTTTATATTTAATGTGCCAGCGCAGGCGGTCTTTTTCAATTGAAACAACTTGCGACGGTTTAAAGTATTCACGATAAAAACGCGATGTATGCACAGCGGGCGCGAGGAAGCGGCTGCGTGAAAGCAAGACATCATGTCCGATCTCGCCTTCCCTTTTTTGACCGAGCAATGTCAGGCGTGAGCGCACATTTTCCACATCGCCTTTTTCGTTGATGAGATTATCTTCACGGAAGCGCAGCCGTCCCTGGGCGGGATCGTCGAACATATAGTATTCGTCATATTGATGATAATGCTTGTACGCGTTGATCTCGATCTCGGGGCGCTTCATATTCTGGACCAATTGGTCTGGTTCTGTTACCTTGACCTTGACCTGCACCTCGAAGGATTCCTGTTCCATCGAGCCGCCGAGCGCGATCAGTTTCGAGAGGATGGATTGTTCACGTTCGATCAGGAAGGCGTCTATCTTTAGCGCCAATTCACGCGCCTGTTCGAGCAGGTCAGATTCATTCAAAGTGAGTAGTTGGTGCGCGCGCATCAACCATTTTCCATTGACCATCACATCGGTCACATCGGTGGATTTGGAAGCGAATACCAATTGGGCATACGCGTTGTTCGGGTCACGATGGAAGCGCGGAGAGTTGTGAACGGGGGAGGTGTCCACCAGGATCAGGTCGGCGCGTTTGCCTGCTTCGAGCGACCCTGTCAAATGTCCGATATGAAGCGCCTGCGCGCCCATGCGGGTTGCCATCAACAGAGCGGTTGCCGCTGGGACGACGGTCGGGTCGTTGCTGGACGCTTTCGCAACAAATGAGGCCAGGCGAACTTCCTCGAACATATCGAGGTCATTATTGGATGCGGGTCCATCCGTGCCGATGCCCACGTTGAGTCCCGTCTCGAGCATTTTTTGCACAGGCGCGAATCCTGAAGCGAGCTTTAGATTTGACGAGGGGTTATGCGCGATGCCCGCATTGACATGCTTGAGCGTTTTCATTTCGCCAAAGTCAATATGAACGCAATGCGCGGCGATCACCTTGGCTTCGAGTACGCCCTGCTTTTTGATATACGGCACGACCGGCATGCCCTGTTCATTGCGCATGGTTTCGACTTCGAAAGCGGTTTCAGAAATGTGGATATGCAAAGGCACATCGAATTCTTTGGCAAGGTTTGCGCATGTGCGCAGGATCTCAGGCGTGGTGGAGTAGGGGGCGTGCGGCGCGACTGCTGGGACGATGAGCGGATGATCCTTCCACTTGATGATGAACTCACGCGCCATCGCAAGAGAATCTTCAAATGAAGGCGCATCGGGTGCGGGATATTTCATCACGCTCTGCCCGCAGACCGCGCGCATACCCGCATCGGCTGTGGCTTGGGCAATGGCATCTTCAAAGAAATACATATCATTGAATGTTGTCACACCGCTGCGGATCTGTTCCGCGCAGGCGAGCAATGTACCGAGGCGAACAAATTCAGGCGTGACGAATTCACGTTCCACAGGCAGCATGTACCCCATCAACCATACATCCAGACGCAGGTCATCTGCCAGTCCGCGCAGCAAGGTCATCGGGACGTGTGTGTGCGCGTTGACCAGCCCAGGCATGAGAACTTTTCCGCTGCAATCAATGGTCTCATTGGCGGAATATTCCTTTGTTATATCAGCCTCAGCGCCGACCGCAACAATCAGGTCATCCTTGACCGCTACAGCGCCGCGATCGAATTGGCTCAGTTTTCCATCCATGGTCAGGACGATGGCATTCGTGAAAAGCGTATTTACATTTTGAGTCATTCATGCTCCTATGATTTTTTTTGGGGCGACCCGCCCAGTACCGATCGTGTACATGGTTAATTGTGAAGGGTTGCCCCTGCGATTTTGATTATTTCTGCCAGTTCAATAAAACATTCAAGGCTTTTAAGTTCTTTTTGAAATCCGTGGATTGATGTGTGGAGAGTTCCATGTCCACGGCGATCGCGCCAAGTTCCACTGCATAGTCTGCAAGTGTGCCTGTAAACAGGCAGCCTGTATCGATCGGCGGGAAGGGATATTTTGTTTCTTTCGCAAGCGCCTTTGCAAACTCGATCGACCTGTCTTCCCAGGGTTCTCCGCCGGGGAAGACACCGAGCGCGGCGCTGTGATAACTGATCAATACTTCGACTCTGTGGTTTTGCAGGAATCCGATCACAGCGCGAGTCTCTGGCTCGGAGGCGGGACCAGCCCCGCCCGTAGTCGGACCGTAATCCCAGCATCCGTCACGGTCCCAGGTGGCTGCCCAATTCGTCGGGAAGTTGCGATTTAGGTCCACGCCGTGGTCATTGACACGACCGTCTATTCCGTGGTCGCGCGCATCGCCGTCTGGATTCATATTCCGCAGAATATAAAGCGTGACATCGGATGGTATGACTTCCGGGTTTTCACTAATATATTTTATCAATTCATCGGCAAGCGCGATCGTGTTCCATTCATAACCGCCGTGGATCCCCGCCACGATCATGCGTTGTTTTTCACCATTGCCAAAAGTATAGACTTCAATGGGACGTTTTGAAACAGAATACCCGATCACGGTCGGGCGCAGGCTGCTGTTCTTCAGCACAAAGGGCGTCAGCGTTTGGACAACGATCAGTGTCGAGCGCGGATTAGGCGTAACCGTTGATAAATATAGCGAATTCGGGTCGGGTGTATAAGTTGCTGGCAGGGCAGCTGTGGAGACAGGTTGCAACCCTTGCGGCGCGGCAAGCACAGGGTTGAGCGCCCAATAAGCGATCAGCACCAGCGCGATGCCGCCCAACCCCGCAATGTTCAATACCCAAGCCAACGTCACCCAGAACGAATCTTTGCGGCGGCGTGGAACGGACATTATTTCATTTCCTCAACCGTCATCCTCAGCCAGTTGAGTGCGAGGTTTACCGCCCAATATGGCAGGCTGCGCGGCGGACCGCCGTAGGTGATCCGATGTGTTTTTTCACCATGCGGTGTGATCATCGCCATTTCTGCTGATCGTTCTTCGGGGTTGATCGATACGCCTATGGCAAGGTCTTTTTCTGCGCGGGCATCGCGTAAGGTCTGCATCAGCGCGTCAGGTGTCAGGTTATTGAATAAAACAGCGTGCGGAATTTTTCGCGCAAGCAGTCCGTTCAAGTCAGACTCGATCGCTGCCAGGGTCCAGCCGCGTTTGGCGATCAGATCCAAGGTAACCTCTTCGAGTTTATCCTCATCCGCACCGAAGACCACGCTCCCGAGTCTTTTGCGGACCTGTGCCTCGATCTCTGCGATCATGACGTCCGCCTCGCTTTCACTTTTGGCTTTCGCGGCGATGCGCACATCCACTACTCCTGTATGCGCGGCGAGTCCAACCGTTGGGTTGCTTAGCATTTCAAGGTCTGAGATTTTCTCGTCTATCATGCCTTCGCCAAGACCCGCGCAATGAAGCACGCGGACTTTAATGACCTCGTTGAGGTTGAACCTCTTTTGAAGATATGGAATGATCGACTCATGCAGGACAAGTTCCATTTCATTTGGAACACCGGGCAATGAGATCACCGCATTCCGTGTGGTCTCTACGATGAAACATGGCGCGGTGCCAACGGGATTCCGAATCCCCAGCGAACCCTTTGGAACATAAGCCTGCCGTTTTTGATTTTCAGAAGGGGTGCGTCCGTATCGTCCGATGGTTTCCACGACTTGCTGCCAAAGGTCTTCGCGGAATTCGATTTCAACCCCTGCGGCTTTTGCAACTGCTTCACGTGTGGGGTCATCGATCGTCGGCCCCAATCCGCCCGTGGTGATGACAATATCCGCGCGTTCCATGGATTCGCGGATCGCGCTTGCGATGCGGTCTTCATTGTCGCCGATGGTGATCGTTCGGTACAAGTCCACGCCCAACCCGCGCAAAGTGCGCGCAAGGTAGCGTGTGTTGGTATCCACGATCTCGCCCAATAATATTTCAGTTCCGATTGTGATGATCTCTGCTGATGTCATTTTTATCTCGCGTATGTTTTCGCCACAGAGAGCGCAGAGATTTAAGAATCTATTCTCTGGTTTTCTTGGTGGCTAAAGATATTTCTTGAATTTATTAAACTACATTGTACTCTTGAATCATTCTGCCTTCCTCGAAGCGTTTGAGGTCAAGCATCGAAACATCCAGGCTTGAATATTTACCATCCAGAATAAACTCGCTCATTAATTTCCCCGAGATGGGACCATGCATAAATCCATGTCCTGAAAATCCCGTGCAAACGTAGAAGTCATTAATAGGGGTGCTTCCATAGATCGGGTGCGCGTCGGGGGTGACTTCATATAACCCTGCCCAGTGCGAAGCGCGCTGGGCCTTTTCCACCAGCGGCATCCGTTCAATGGCAGCTTCGAGGTTTACCAATTCAAAATCCTCATCCACATTTTGATCAAATCCGGGCTGCTCATTCTGATTGCTCATGCCGATCAGCAGACCTTCGCCTTCGCGGTGGAAATATAACGACCGTGCAAAATCAATGACGAACGGAAAATCTTGCGGCAGTTCCTTCAACGGACTCGTGGTGAACATTTGCCTGCGGAGGGGGACAAGTGGAAGTTGGATGCCTGCCATCTGGGCGATCTGCCCTGACCACGGTCCACATGTGTTTAATATCATGCGCGTCTTTATCGCGCCGATACTTGTTTGCACCTCTTCGACAGAATCTCCCTTCAAGTTGATCCCAATGACTTCCGCGCCCGTGAATACCTGCACGCCCATTTTTTGCGCCGCGCTGATATATCCCTGCACGACACTGTTTGGGTCTACGACCCCATCTTTAGGATTGAATGTGCCAGCGAGCGCATCATCAAACCTCATTAACGGTAATCGTCTGCGGACTTCATCCCCGCTTAATAGTTCGGTTGACACGCCGAGGCTGTTTTGCATTTCGACATTATGTTTGAAAACATTGACCTCTTTTTCGTTTGTGGCAACCAGCAAATATCCGCACTGCTTGTAACTGACATCCTGCCCGATCTCTTCTTTGAATCTTTCGATCATTGGCAGGCTTGCAATGGAAAGCTTGACGTTGATCTCTGTTGAAAATTGATAACGCACCCCGCCCGCGCATCTGCCAGTGGCTCCCTGCCCGAAGAAATTCTCTTTTTCAAGCAGGACGATATTCTTCAATCCGCGCTGCGCGAGATGATACGCGGCGCTGGCTCCCATCACGCCGCCCCCGATAATGACAATGTCTGCTGTAGTTGGTAGGTTCATGATCGTTTATCCAGACCCTAAAGGTTTTCAAAAAAACCTTTAGGGTCTCACGTTATTAATATTTAGAAGAAACCCGCTTTCAGCTTTCGCAGAAAACGGGTTTCAAACAAGTTTTTCTTTATTCCTGCTTATTCAACGCCGAGGTATGCCTTTTGCACCATTTCGTCGTTCTTGAGGTTCTTGGCGCTATCGCTCAGGATGATCTCGCCCGTTTGCAGAACATATCCACGGTGGGCGATGGAGAGTGCCATCAGCGCATTCTGCTCCACCAATAGGATCGTCGTGCCTTCTTCATTAAGTTTTTTGATGATATCAAAGATCAACTCAACGAGCAGGGGAGCGAGCCCCATGGACGGTTCATCCAGCAGCAGGATCTTTGGTTTGGCCATGAGCGCGCGTCCCATCGCCAACATCTGCTGCTCGCCGCCGGAAAGCGTGCCACCCTTTTGGGTGATGCGTTCCTTCAAGCGCGGGAAGAGTTTCAATACATATTCCAGATCATCTTTGAACGTGGTTAGGTCCTTGCGGACATATGCGCCCATTTCAAGGTTTTCCATCACGGTCATGCGCGGGAAGATCATGCGGCCTTCCGGGCTTTGGGCAACCCCAAGTTCTGCGATCTGGTGGGCCGGGAGCTTATGCAACTCGATCCCATCGAGCACAACTGACCCTGAACGGGGTTTGTTCAGCCCCTGAATGGTTCTTAGGGTTGTGCTTTTGCCCGCGCCGTTCGAGCCGATCAGGGTGACGATTTCACCGTCATTGACAGTGAGCGAGATCCCTTTTAAGGCGTGGATGTTGCCGTAGTAAGTGTGGACATCTTTTAATTCAAGCATGTGTGCCTCGCCTCTTATTTATGGGATGTGCCCTTGCCAAGATACGCTTCGATCACGCGTTCGTTCTTCTGAACTTCCGAAGGTGTACCCTCTGCGATCTTTTCGCCGTAATCCAGGACAGAGACGCGGTCTGAGATCGCCATCACAACGCGCATATGATGCTCGATCAACAAAATGGTCAGATCAAGCTCCCTGCGTAAGCGCTGGATAAAGTTGGTCAGATCGATCGTTTCGTTCGGATTCATGCCCGCGGTAGGCTCATCCAGGAGCAGAAGTTTGGGTTTGGAAGCAAGCGCACGCGCGATCTCCAAACGTCGTTGCAGACCATAAGAGAGGTTTTTGGCTGTTACTTCGGCGTCAGTGCGGCGAAGTCCCACATATTCCAACATGTCGAGTGCGCGGGCGCGCGCATCGGCTTCTTCTTTCATGGTTGCTTTGGTGTGAAACACCTGCCCGATCAAATTGGATGTCAGGCGACAATGCTGGCCGACCAGAACATTTTCCATCGCAGACATGTTCGCAAAGAGACGGATATTCTGAAATGTGCGTGCAATGCCCAGGGCGGTGATATCAAATGGCCGCTTCCCCGAAAGATTCGTTCCATCAAAAGTCATTTCTCCGCTGGTGGGGACGTAGACACGGGTGATCGTGTTGAAGAAGGTCGTCTTGCCAGCGCCGTTCGGGCCGATCACACTGGCGATCATGCCTTTATCAATGGTCAAATTGACTTTGTTTACGGCGGTAAGACCGCCAAATGTCATCGTAATTGCTTTTGCTTCAAAGAATGCCATGTCAGCCTCCTATCCTTTTTTCGCTTTGTTGATCATAGGAGTCTCAGCTTCGACAACAGCAACAGGTGCTTCATCTGGATGCAGCTCTGCGCGAACTTGAGAATTTGGAATCAGGCCTTCCGGTCGAACAGCCATCATGATCACCAACGTCAGGCCGAATAAAAGAAAACGATATAGGATCGGATTGGCGTTATCCTTGACTGCCAGTTGAACCACCGGGTTACTAATTGAGGGGAGAACGGTGTGCGTCAAAAGAGACGCGAGGAAATCTTTTAGCGCGGGCAGGAAAAGACGGTCAGCAGTCATGATCACAAGACCGCCCACGATCACACCGTTGATATTTCCGATACCACCCAGGATAACCACACACAATATGATGATGGACGCACTGAAATCAAACACACTGGGAAGATGCCCGCTATATACGCGGCATAAAATGCACCGGCAAAACCAGAGAATGTAGCGCCCAATGCAAATGCAGCTAATTTTGTTTTTACCGGATCGATTCCCATTTGCGCAGCGGCGAGTTCATCTTCACGAATTGCCATCCACGAACGACCAAGCCGGCTTTCTCGCAGGCGGCGGATGATAAATACCGAAAGAAGAATGATCGCTATGATCAAAAAGTACCAGGGAATTGGATTGCTCGATTCAAACTCTCCAATGAAGGGGAGGTAGGGACGCCCGATCGGGCTGATGCCTTTTTCGCCCGCAGTCAGATCTTCGTGTTCCAAAAGCGTAATACATGCCATGGATGTCTCACCGCCAAAAAGGCGGATAAAACCGGGAATGATCCAGCAGGTGAGCGGTTCCTTGATGGTTACATCGATCAAGTTTTTGAAAAGTACCGGTACGATTTCACCGAAGCCCAGGGTCACAATGGCAAGGTAATCGCCTCGTAGCGGCAGCGTTGGTGCGCCAAGCATAAATCCCCAAAGGGCGGCCATTGCGGCGGCGATCCAAATCACGATCCAAAAATTCATGAAAAGACCGTGCTGTGGTGAAGAAAGAATGCCCGTGGTATATGCGCCGATGGCGAAGAAAGCGGCATATCCAAGGTCAAGCAATCCAGCATATCCTACAACGATATTCAAGCCTAGTCCAAGGATAACAAAGATCAAGGCAAAAATGATCTGGGCTGTCCAGCGCAGGGCGGTAAGTTTATCGATAAAAGGAAATGCAACGATAAGAGCCGCGAGCAGGATCATTTTCCACTGTTGTTCCTGCTTTTCGGGGAGCCCGTGCATTCCAGCCAGTAAAGTTGTAAAGAGGACTGTGCCAAGAAAACCGATCAAGTTACCGAATATTACTATGTTTAATTGAGCAGGTTGTTTTCCAATAGCCTGTTGAACAAAGCCATTCTGATATAGGCTCAAAATCACAAGAATTGCACCAGCCGTTAATGCTGTTGGCAAAACATCTTTTGCAATTTTGAGCGGATCTTTGCGTTCCAGTTTTCCGCCAAGTCCCATACCAAGACCAACGCCCATCAAAGAACCGATCACGGCGACAGACCAGCCCCCGAAAAGGAAAGTAAGCAAACCGGCAACAATACCGAAGGTGATACCCGACCTCATAATTTTCATGGATGCACCTCTTAGGCTTTTTGCCCCGTCTGCTCACCGAGCAAGCCGGTGGGACGGAATAATAGGATAAGAACAAGGGTTGCGAAAACCAACGCGTTTGTCCAGCGGGCGTTCAGGTAGCCGTCACTGAATGAGGCCAGTAACCCGATCAGGAAACCGCCCAACATTCCACCGGTGATGTTCCCGATACCGCCAAGCACTGCCGCGGTGAAGGATTGCAGACCTGCGCGGAAACCCATGAACCACCAGGCGGTGTTGTTATACAAACCTGCCATCAGGCCTGCTGCTCCGGCGAGACCGCCGCCGATCAGGAACGTCGCAGTAATGACCCAGTCAATGTCGATGCCGAGCATTTTGGCCGCATCGCGGTTTTGAGCGGTGGCACGCATGGCTTTGCCTAATTTAGTTTTTTGAACGAAAAGATACAAAGCAGTCATGAGGATGACTGCCAAAACGATGACTAGCAGGTCTTTAATTGTTAATCGAAGAGCCAATCCGGAGGATGCAAGCAGATTAATATCCCAACCGAGACTGGTAAAAAGAATGCCGAGCATATCAGGGAAAACTTTTTGAGAAGCGCCGCCGGTCGTTCCAAAAGAAGGAACCAGCCATGCTTGTGCCGCCCACATAAGCCCAATATTTTCAATAATAAATGACATACCGATCGCAGAGATCAATGGAGCCAGACGGGGGGCATTTCTAAGCCGCCGGTAGGCGAGTCTTTCAATGGTCGCATTGAGGACCGCGCAAAAAACAATGGCAATAACCAGCGCAAGGATAAGTCCAAGGGTGATCGTGACAGGATCTTTACTTTCCAACGTCCCTGTTACCGAAAGAACTGTTAATGATGTGAAAACGCCGATCATATACACATCACCATGAGCGAAGTTGATCAGCTCAATGATGCCGTATACCATCGTATATCCCAGCGCAATAATGGCGATGATGGCGCCGTTGGATATACCAATAATTAGAAATTGAACCAGTTGAAGCGGGTTGGCTTTAATTGCGGCGTACACTACGGGAATATCCAACCCCACAATCGGACCGATCAGGAAAACAATATAAAGAACGAGCGTGGCGATGGCGAATCGCCTCCAGTTGAACTTTTTTCTGGTGGTTTCCATGGCACTCCTCTTTTACAGCTCTTCAAAAAGGATGGGGGGCGGCATTTTGTGCCGCCCCCGACTTGCGAGTTTTCGAACTATATTACTTGAAAGTACCGACGGCTACGTAAGCGCCGTTCTGAACCTGATAGAAGGTCATGTCGGTCAAGCTGGCATCGCCATTCGCATCGAAGGACCAGGTGCCGAGGGCTCCGTCAAAGTTCTTGATCGCGAATACGGCTTTGTTGATCGCGGCTCGGTCGGTGGGATCGCCACCAGCGGCGCACACATCTTCGATCGCCTTGAGGGCGACGTTCATGGTCTCATAACCGTACACAGCGTAGGGTTCGGTCAAAGCGCCGAATTTAGCGGTGTAATCTTTAACGAATTGCAAACCAGCGGGGGGCAGTTTGTCGAGGGCTACGCCAGCTACTGAAGCATAAGCGCCTTCAGCAACATCAGCACCAGCGCCGTCAATGAAAGCTTGGGTCTGGATACCATCGGGACCAGCATACTTGACGGTTTCGTTGTCGCCCATGATCGCAACTTTGTCTTTCAAAAGCTGGGAAGCATTGTTATCAACAACCATACCAACGTAGATGGCGTCCGGGGGACCACCGGCATTGCTGGTGGAGATCTTGGTCATCAAAGCTTTGTAGTCAGCGGCTTTGGGATCAATACCTTCGTGACCGACAACTGTCAAACCGATTTCCTTGGCGGTGGCTTCGAATACATCAGCAACACCCTTACCGTAGAGTTCCTGGTCGTCGAGGATGTAAACGGTGGTGGCGCCGAGGGATTTCACGAAATTGGCGGCAACTTTGCCCTGAATATCATCAGCGGCTACAACGCGGGAATATGAGCGGACGCCGGTGGGGTAGTAGGAGTCGGTTACGCCGGGGAGGTCTTTGTCAGCCTTGGTCAAGCCAGGGTTGGTGTTGGCGGGGGAGATCATGGTCAACGGGCCGGCATTGTTCAAGATCGGAATGGAAAGCTTGGCAGCGCCAGAGTTGAAGGTGCCCAAGTAGGCGATAATTGAGGGGTCAGCGGCTGCCTTGTTGGCGTTCTCAGTTTCAACCGCAGGATCCCATTTGCCGAGGGCGGCAGAGGCATCATCCCAGGCTTCGTATTCGATGGTGTATTTTCCACCGCAAGCCTTGGATTCAACCTGCTCAAGGCGCAATTGCATGGCGTTCACAATGGTTTGAGTCTGGGTCAAAGAAGAACCAGTCATGGGAAGACTGGAGACGATCTTAAGGGTGGCACTTTCGCCACCACCAGCAGCAGCGCCGCCGCAAGCCGCAAGGGCCATGCTGGCAACAACAAGCAACGAAAGTACAGCGAAGAAACGCTTAGACATATTCTTACTCCTCCAAAATTATATTAGGTGAATTCAACTTCCCGCATCTGCGGGATATAGCAAACAGCAGACAATACTTTCTATGTCAGCCTCACCTCCTTTTGGTCAAGATACCTTCATATACAAAGAAAGCCTGAAAAACCTTCCGTTACGGATTTCCATGGCTTCATTTTTCTACCTGCCTGCTTTGGGTGTCTCAAATTATTAAGTGGCAATAATAAGATGGTTTTTGTCTCTGGTCAAGTGTTGCATCATGAGACTTTTATGGCTTTTCCATGGTTGGGAAAAGCTTGCCGTGCCGCGAAATTCGCGAAACGTTGGATATCACTGAATTTTTTGATTGTTGTTGCAAAACTCGCTTGCTTCGCATTTTTCGGCTTATGTTTGCGCCACAAAAATCAAAACCTGTGATGTGATTCTGCAAAAAATATCTTGAGGTGATTATGTCTCCCACTAAACGTAACTTGTGGTCAAATTACCGATAGTAATTTGAAATTTAGTTTACTGCTTGGTTGCTTGTTGGGAATGGTAAAGCAATTGCTCGCGGATACGCAGGTCTGTGTTTCGTATTTTCATGGCAAGATCCGCGGCAAGATTGTGCATCAAACGATAGCCTAATTGAGGATATGTTTCGCATAAAATAATCAGCTTATCACGTTGTATCACAATTAACCGTGTATCTTTTTGTGCTGCCCGCGCCGAGGCTGAACGAAGTCCCTCGTCCACCAATGCCACTTCCCCAAAAGATTGACCTCTTCGGAGCAACGCCACGACGGCCTCTTTTTTTTCAGAATCTCCGGTTGCGCCGCGGTTGATCAAAATATCCACTTCACCCTGCGCGATCACATACAATTCCTTGTTGCTGCTATTTTCCTCAAAGATGATTTCACCCGCATTAAATACAACTTCCTGACATAAATTTGCAACCAACTCCAATTGCGTCGGCGTAAATTGATAAAAAATATCGCTTTGTTTTAGGAAGTTGACAAGGTTGTTCATGAGATCTATTTCCTTTTCAATATCATCTGGCTATTCATGGATGATATTCAACGCTTCTTTTCTCAAGGGTAAGCCTGGTTCAACCAATCGAGCGGATCGACCTGGATGCCATTCACCCACAACTCCCAGTGCAGGTGTGGGCCTGTCACCCGGCCTGTCCCGCCCACTAATCCGATGACTTGACCTTGTTCGATAACATCTCCAACCTGCACCTGTATTTCAGATTGATGCCAGAAGCCGCTGTACACTCCCCAGCCATGATCGATGATCGTGGCATTCCCGCGCACAGTAAGAAATCCTGCGAATACCACCTGTCCGGCTGCCGGCGCGGTGATGGGTAGTCCTGTTCCACCGCCAAAATCTATACCAGTGTGCCACCAATTTATTTTTAGATCTGTTCCCTGTCCAAGATAAACTCTGCTGGTTCCATAGAATGAGGTGGGGAAGGTGGTTTCTGCGTAATTGCTGGCAGGAGATAAAAACTGATTTGCCCAATATTTTATTGGAGTGGCTGGCAGTGTGATACCTTCCAATTGCTGCTGTTCGGGTTCTGTAACGGCGGGGTCTATCAAGAATGGATCTACGGGTAGGTTTTCGCCAGTGAGATAATTTCCTGATGTAATTGGAATGAACTGTTCATAAGATTGTTTGCTGCCGTCCGGGAGTGTCGCTTCCAACCGTATGGGATAAACGCCCGGCAGAATTAACGCGTGAACGCCTTGCAGCGCAACCTGTGTCCCATCCTCAACAGGAAAGAAATGAAGCGGGTGGTCAACGAGGGAACCTCCAAGCGTTACACCGGGATCAGTTTTAATTTTGATAACCATTGTCCCGCCTTGTTTGATCGGCAGCCCTTCTATTTCCGCAGAGATAAAAGCACTGGGGAGGCCGCTGATGGCTTGGTCGCTATTAAGACCGGCTGCCAATAAAGTATCACCTGGTATCCCATCCCATGTGCCTTGCAGTTTGTTGTAATGCGACAGGGTCCATGTGTCTGTATTATTTTTAATAGCCAGCTCCAACAGAGACTCACCGATAGTTGAGGTCATACGGGTATTCAGCGTTTGAGTCCCAGCTTCAACCGGGACGATCATTTTTGCGCCAACATGGAACTCGCTGGGGCTGATAATGCGATTAATTTTCTTAAATAAAGGCAGGGGCACCTGTGTGCGCCGTATGAGGCTGCGGAACGAGTCGCCAAAATTAATATCTTCAGTGCTAAATGTTCCTGTCACGCCTTCCAACCCGGGAATAACGAGTTGCTGCCCTGCAAAAAGCGAGTTCGCGTCTGTAATTTCATTTGCAGACATCAGATCATCTATGCTTACACTAAAGCGTGATGCGATCGAAGATAAACTATCACCTGCTTGAACTACATAGATCGGTCCCACAATACCTGCTTGTGCGTAGGCAGATTGTGGGCTATAAGTAAAAGCTGAAAATAATACGATGAGGATCAATAGCCGTTTATACATTCTTGAATTCAACCTTGTCACCAATTTCATAATTTCCCCAGCGGCTGGGGTGTATCTCTAAGGTATATCTGGCTTCTGTTTTGGGGAAGTAAGCGGGCCGCCATGATCTCGCGATGACCTTATCTACGACGGTCATTTCCGCGTTGATCCAAAAGACTGCCAGGTCAAATGGAACGAAGAACATATGAATGGAAGTATCAAGGCGTGAATCACGCTTTTCGACCAGAAGCAGTCCCTCGTCAACTTCGAGACTCGCGCGGAACATAAGACCGCGCAAGCGGCATAAAAAAGAATCACAGTATCCCACGCGTACGGGCTGGTTGATCGCTTTGGTTAGATTGTTCACTTGGATGGGGCGTGACATAGGCGATGATAATCAAGGAAAAGGGCGGCCATTCCGCCGCCCGGTGAAAAGAAATTTAGTTTTAGGATGAAGATTTTTGACCGAGGATCTTTTCGACGCTGTCGAGTAACTCCTGCGGACCAAAAGGTTTGGCGATATAGTCATCCACTTTTGCAATGTGCAAGCCAAGAACTTTATCAATGTTCTGCGCTTTTGCGGTAACGACGATCACCGGAATATTGCGTGTGGCAGGATCTGCTTTCATTTGTTGATATACTTCCCAGCCATCCATATCAGGCATCATCAGATCGAGCAACACAAGGTCTGGAAGTATTTCACGTACGAGTCGTGCGCCTTCGATCCCGCCTGTGGCGCCGTGAACATCGTAACCACGGCGACCAAGAATAAGCTTGATAAGGTCGATCATCTCAGGCTCATCTTCAATGCAAAGTATTCGCTTGACAGTTGAGTTTTCCATTTTTTGTCCTGTCTCTTTGGGCAAGTTTACCATAAAAAATTTTAAGGTTTATTATGAAGATCATTACTTGGAATGTGAACGGGATCCGTGCTGCGCTAGGCAGGCACGCGTTGGATTGGGCCTTCGCGCAGCAGCCAGATGCCTTGTGCCTGCAAGAGGTGAAGGCACGCCGGGAACAATTGAATGAAGAACAACTCTCGCAGCTGCAATTGCGTGATGTGTGGAACGCTGCGCAGCGTCCTGGCTACAGCGGTGTCGCGACCTTTTATAAGAATCAACCGCATGAGATCGTGGTGGGAATGGGTGAGGAGCAGTTCGATGTCGAGGGACGCGTCATTCAGACCGTTATGGCTGGCTGCCGTTTATTCAACATTTACTTCCCGAACGGTCAACGCGGACAGCAGCGCGTGGACTACAAACTGGCATTCTATGCTCAATTATTAAAGTTGTGCGATGATCTTCATAAAAAAGGCGAGAACATCATTATTACCGGCGATTTTAATACTGCTCACATGCCGATTGACCTAAAGAATCCCAAAGCGAATGAAAAGACTTCTGGCTTTCTGCCAGAAGAACGTGAATGGGTACAGGCTTTTTTGGATCACGGTTTTGTGGATGTATTTCGTCATTTGTACCCAGACAAAGTCCAATATACCTGGTGGACCTACCGCCTGAACGCACGTCAGCGGGGAATCGGCTGGCGGTTGGATTACTATTTAGTCTCTAAAGACCTGCTTCCGCGGGTCGAGGATGTGATCATTCATGATGAAGTGCCGGGGTCCGATCATTGTCCCGTGGAATTAGTGCTGAAATAGTTCCCAAACTGACCTGTAAGAAATGAGAGGTTGCTAGGGTCTATTCTGATACTGCTAAACAAGTACTGTAAAAAATATAATGATTTACCCAACCCCGATAGTTTTTTAGACAGTTTTCAGTTAAAAAAGGTTCGTGTTAGAGAATCATATAAAATTCCCTTTTACGAGTAGTCTAAGGGGTGGTATTGGTATAATCGAGTTCGCAAGTCATATTTGGAGGATTCCGTGAATTCCCGTAGTCAATCGATTTTTGTGTACATCCTTTTGTTCGTCGCCATCGGCGCCATGCTCTACATGGGATTCCGTCAGAATCCCAGTGCGGTTGCGCCGCTTACTATTAATGAAGTGGCAAAAGCCGTGCAGGATGGAAAAGTAGCTCGTATCATCATCGAGAGCGACGACACCATTACTGTGGTTTATACCGATGGGACAGAGGAAGAAGGCGTTGAATCTCGTAAAGAGTCAAATGCTACTTTGGTGGAACAACTTAGCAGTCTTGGCGTTACGATGGAACAACTTGCCCCTGAAAATGTCATTATCGAAGTTCGTGCTCCCTCCGTTTGGGGTGGAGTATTGAGCGGTGCGTTATATCTTCTGCCGATCTTATTTATGGGTGGCGTGCTGTGGTTTATTTTCCGTCAGGCGCAGGGCAGTAATAACGCGGCCATGTCCTTTGGTAAAAGCCGTGCCCGTATGTTCAGCGGTGAGCATCCTACTGTCACATTTGCTGATGTGGCTGGTGCGGAAGAGTCAAAGCAGGAACTGGCGGAGATCGTTGAGTTCCTTAAAGAGCCTCAGAAGTTCATTCAACTCGGCGCTCGTATTCCGAAGGGTGTTTTATTAGTTGGCCCTCCTGGAACGGGTAAGACCTTGCTTGCCAAAGCTGTTTCCGGTGAAGCCGGCGTGCCGTTTTTCTCGATCTCTGGTTCTGAATTCGTTGAAATGTTCGTGGGCGTTGGCGCAAGCCGCGTGCGTGATCTCTTCGATCAGGCCAAGCGACATTCCCCCTGTATCATTTTCGTAGATGAAATTGATGCCGTAGGCCGTCAGCGTGGAGCAGGTCTTGGTGGTTCGCACGATGAACGCGAGCAGACTTTGAATCAGATGCTCGTTGAAATGGACGGCTTTGACACAGACACGAACGTGATCATTATCGCCGCAACCAACCGTCCCGATATTTTGGACCCGGCATTGATGCGTCCTGGTCGTTTTGACCGCCGCGTCACTTTGGATCGCCCGGACGTGAAAGGCCGCGAAGCCATCCTCAAGGTGCATGTCAAAGGCAAGCCCTTGGATCCAGCCGCTGACCTTGCATCCATTGCGCGCGGCACGCCCGGTTTTGCGGGTGCTGATTTGGAAAACCTCGTCAACGAATCTGCGATTTTGTCTGCGCGCCGTAACAAGAAATCCATCGGCCAATCGGAATTGGAAGAGGCGATCGAGCGCGTGGTCATGGGACCTGAACGCAAGTCCCGACTCATCTCTGACGAAGAGAAGCGCATCATTGCCTACCATGAAGCTGGTCATGCGATCGTGGCAAATGCCATCGCTGAAGCAGACCCCGTGCAAAAAGTGACCATTGTGGGCCGCGGACAAGCCGGTGGCGTAACCTGGTTCCGTCCCGATGAAGACCGCATCCTCATGTCACGCAAGAAGATGCTCGCCACATTGGCAATGGCCCTCGGTGGCCGCGCCGCAGAAGAATTGATCTTTGACGATATTACTTCCGGCGCATCCAATGATATTGAGCAGGTCACGAACATGGCGCGTGCCATGGTCAAACGCCTCGGCATGAGCGCTGAAATGGGCACCATGTCCTACGGTCAAAAAGAAGAGATGATTTTCCTCGGCCGTGAAATTTCAGAACAACGCGACTATTCTGAGGCAGTCGCCGAGCAGATCGACCGCGAGGTTCGTAAGATCGTGGAAGATTCATATAAACTTGCCAAGGTCACGGTCAAAAAATATCGCAAACAGCTGGATATCGTTGCGCAAAAGCTTCTCGAAGTTGAATCGATCAATCGTGAAGATTTCGAACTGCTTTTCCCAGCGCCGCTTGGCAAAAAGAAGAGCGGCACCCCGCAGCCTGCATAACCTGGAACGACACAAACGAATAAATAAAAAAGATGCCCTGATTTTTGGGGCATCTTTTTTATTGTGTGAAGCTAATCCCTCTACTTGCCTTCTTTATGCTGTCTTACCAATTCACGTCTCAGGATCTTTCCAACGGTGGTCTTGGGCAGTTCGGAACGGAATTCATAGTGGGTCGGCACTTTATAGGGCGCAAGATGTTCTTTGCAGAAAGCTTTGAGTTCAGCTTCTGTCAGTGTCTCACCTGGCTTCACCACGACCCATGCTTTGACCGTCTCACCGCGCTGCGGGTCCGGAATACCGCCCACACCGACTTCCAATACTTTGGGATGATCCATGATGGCCTCTTCCACTTCTCGTGGCCACACTTGGAATCCGCCGGGCTTGATCAGCTCTTTCTTGCGGTCAACGATATAGAAGTAACCGTCTTCATCCATGCGCGCGATGTCGCCGGTAAATAACCAGATCTTTCCGTCCGACATTTGGCGCAGGCTGTTGGCTGTTTCTGTGGGCATGTTGTGATAGCCTTTCATTACTTGGGGGCCGTTGAGAACGATCTCTCCGATCTCGCCTTGTGCCATTTCGGTCTCACCATCATCCAGGCTGATGATCTTCACATCCACATCGGGCAAGGGCATGCCGATGGATCCGACCTTGTTCACGCCATTCAATGGATTACAGTGGGTACCCGTAGGCGCTTCTGAGAGTCCATACGCTTCAAATAACTTTCCGCCTGTTAATTTTTCGAATTGTTCCTTCGTTTCCCGCATTAATGGAGCAGAACCGGAGATACAAGCCTTGATGGAAGAAAGATCATATTTACCCGCCTTAACATCGGGATGATTATTAAGGCCGTTATACAGCAATGGAACACCCGGGAAAATGGATGCCTTGTATTTGCTAATGTTGACCAGTACATCCTTTAGATCGCGTGCATTTGGTACCATCACCAAACTCGCGCCCACCACCATGCCAAAGTTCATGCCCGCTACCATGCCGTACACATGGAATAGCGGAATGCCCATCAGCACGACTTCATTGCCTTCCTCCAAACCAGTCATCCAATTTTTGATCTGAAGCGTATTTGCAACTACATTGCGGTGCATCGCCACAGCGGCTTTTGGAATACCTGTTGTTCCGCCTGAATACTGGAATATTGCGGTGTCATCAGGCGACACATCTACTTTCGGTTTGGGTGAGTTGGCATGTTTCGCGAGCAGATCTTTCATCCAAACATCGCCGCTTGCCAGTGTGTCCACGTGGTCGCCTTCTTTTTTCTCTTTGAGGAGCGTGAATAATAAACGCGTGATGGGCGGCAGAGTCTCTTTGATGTTGGTAACAATGATGCGCTTAAGCTTTGATCTTTCCCGCGCGGCTTTTACCTTATCGTAAAAACGACTCATCGTGAACATGATCTCAATGTTCGCATCGTTGATCGGCATGATGATCTCATCCACAGGATATGTGGGGTTGATCGCAACCACCGTCCCGCCCGCTTTAAGGATGCCAAAATACGCGACCATAAATTGAGGTATGTTAGGTATGAATATCCCCACCCGATCTCCCTTTTTTACGCCCATTTCGACGAGAGCCGCAGCCATGTGATCGGTCTGCTCGTTCATCTCCCGATAAGAAATGACCGCGCCCTTAAATATTGTACAGGCACGGTCAGGATACTTGCGCGCAGCTTCCTCCAAAAAATGAAACAACGGCACTTTCGGGTATTCAATTGTCTGAGGCACACCTTTATCATAATGTGCCAGCCACGGACGGTTGCTCATAGTTGCTCCTCCTTCAAGGTATGAATGAAGTATATACAAACAAGAATCAAAAGTCAATCAATTGACGAATGTAATTCTCTGTTTCTTCAATAACACCATCTTTAACTTGAAACCACTTGATGTTTGCATCAGATTCCTTGAACCAGTTCGCCTGTCTGCGGACAAAATTCCGCGTCACACGCCTCATCTCGACTTTGGCCTGCTCTTCAGTCAATAAGCCTTTAACTACGCTGACACATTCTCTATACCCAAGCGCAGACATGCTCGGCAGGCTGGGGGAGTATCCATTTTCCAACAACCGCTTCACTTCGTCAATAAGTCCGTTTGCGAACATCAGGTCAATGCGTTCATCCACACGTTGATACAGCTCAGGCCGCGGACGAGTCAGTCCAATTGTGATTAGTTGATACGGCGATTCAACCTGTCCACGTTGTTCTGAAAATTTTCTGCCCGTAGTTAAAATGACCTCCAATGCGCGGACTGTTCTTCTCACATTGCGCGCATCTATTTTTGCCGCTGCTTCAGGATCAAGCAGCTGCAATCTGGCGTGTAGCCATTCCCCGTCTTTCTTTTCTAATTCAGCTCGCAGTTGCTCATCTGCGGTAACCTCAGGCGGAGTCCAACCTTCTGTCACTGCGCGGACATATTGTCCCGTACCGCCCACCAAAAAGGGAAGTTTTCCGCGTGCATGAATATCTGCGATGATCTCTTTTGCTTTTTCTTGAAAGACCGCCAGACTCAATGTCTCGTTTGGGTTTACTATATCTATTAAATAATGCGGCACGCGTGCCAACTCTTTGTTCGAGGGTTTTGCGGTGCCAATATCCATGCCGCGATAGAACAGCCGCGAATCGGCAGAGATGATCTCGCCATTCAATTTTTCAGCAAGTTGAATGGCGAGTTCTGTTTTACCGACAGCGGTCGGGCCGATGATGAGGATGAGCGGGGGCTTGGATTGCATCTTTTGGCGAAAAGCCATTATCTTTCCAGGGCAGATTCAGCAGGATTTGTCGGGTTGTAATATACCGTTACATTCGCCCCAATTGGGTAGCGGGCCGCAGTCGCATCTGCCTGACCCAAAATGCGGACATTCATAAATTGTTCGCCAGCTTTAATGGTTTGGCTTTGATGTGTCTTTCCATTTACTTCGTACTGATAAACAACAACTGGAAAAGTGGAGGTGCTGTTTCCGCTCCTTCTTGATTGCACGGAAGACATCAGCACCGTGCCTGTTGTGCTTAGCCAGGATTGAGCTGCCTGCCGCGCCGCGTTACTTTGCTGACTGCGTTTATAAAGGAAAAAGCCAACTCCGCCTAATAGCAGAATGGGCACGATGATTGTGCATGCCGCTCCTACAATACCGGTCAAAATGCCAAACCCTGAAATCAGCCAAGTTAAGTTGTCCATAAGGATCTCCTTTACGAATAAAAATATGGTTATGGATTTCTTTTTTCAAGCCAGCGTCCGATGAATCCGCAAACGATCGCAAAATCGAGACCGATAAAAATATCAAGGAAAAGATAGGGGAGGTTCAAAATACTGCGGTAGGAGAACCCGCCTTCTTCAAAGAAGATGAGCGGAAAGCCGGCGCGGGCTATATCGTCGGCGCAGAAATCCATCCCGAAAACAGAGGGCAGGCCGCAGTCGGAAAGTAGATGCGCGGCAAGCAGATTGGCGAGGATAAATAGCAGGAGTCCGATCAGCATCCCATGGAGAAATGCACGGGAGAGCGTCATCCTATTTTGAATGCTCGCGAAGCCGTTCTGTGGCTTCATCGAGTTTAATGACTTCTTCTTCAGTCAATCGCCAGCCCGCGCCGCCGGCATTATTCTCCGCTTGTTTACTATTCTTCGCGCCCGGGATCGGGAGAGCGCCTTTGCAGATCAACCAATTCAAGGCAACCTGAGCAGCGGTTTTGTTCCCATGGTCGAGTCCAATGTCTGTGATCAATTTCATGACCGGCGGAAGTTTCTTTAGCAGTTCAGAGTATTGCGAACCGCGGACGCCGGGCGGCGGATTCTCTAATGAATATTTTCCTGTCAGCAGTCCTTTTTCAAGCGGTGAATATGCGATCAAGCGAATGCCAAGTTCCTTGCAGCGCGCGAGCGTGCCGTTCTTTTCCACTTCACGGTTCAACAGGCTGTAGTGCACCTGATTGGATGCGAGTGGAATTCCATGCCGCGCCAGGGTGGTATAGGCGCGGATCAGGTGCTTCTCTCCAAAGTTGGAAACACCCACTGTGCGGGTCATACCGCGCTTGACACATTCGACCATGCCTTCCATCATCGTTTCAGGACTCATGGTCACAGACGGCCAGTGGATCTGATACAGGTCCACCGCATCCACTCCAATGCGTTCCAAACTTCCTTTCAGCGCACGCGGAATGAATCCTTTTGTGATTTTCCACGGCCACGGAAAGAATTTGGTCGCCACCAGCACGGGCTGTTCTGTTTCCTTTAAGAATTTACCGAGCAATCTTTCAGAATATCCAGAACCGTAAATTTCAGCTGTATCAATGAACCGAACGCCGAGGCTGAGCGAAACATCGAACGATTCGCGGATCTCTTTATCGGTGTGTGTTTGCCCATATCCCCAGACCAGGCGGTCTCCCCATTGCCAGGCGCCCAACCCAATTTCAATTGCGTGAAGAAAACGCGTTTCATTACTGACTTCGGTCACAGTGCCCTCCGGTTAGATTTTTTGATTTTATCTTAAAAAACCACTTTCCTTAAAAATTCGGGTTACAATTCAGCCCATTCAAAATTTGGAACTGATGGAACGCGAGACTCTACTTTTTCTCAAAATGAGGAGCTTGGAGTTTGGCGCTCCCTGAGTTCTGGGAGGTCTCCATGACACTTAATACCACCAAGCGGATCGCTGAATCCGCTTCTGACCTAAGCCGCAGGCTGGGTCTGCCCTTTTCAAATCTAGCGCTGCTGGTGCGGGCACTGACCCACCGCTCTTATGTCAATGAACACCCAGAAGCAGTGGAAGATAATGAGCGCCTTGAATTTCTCGGTGATGCTGTTTTGGATTTCATCGTTGGCGCTTGGGTGTATCAGCGTTTCCCCGAAATGCCCGAAGGCGATCTGACAAAAATGCGCTCTGCGCTGGTCCGCAATGAACAGCTTGCAATATTTGCACGCGAGTTGGATCTCGGACGCGCGCTTCGGCTTGGAAGGGGAGAGGCAGCCTCTGGTGGTCATGATCGGGATAATTTGTTAGGTTCTACTTTCGAAGCGCTGGTCGGTGCTCTGTATTTAGACTCAGGCCTGGAAACTGTAAATGCGTTCGTTGATCCGATCTTAGAAGATAGCCGCGAATCTGTTCTCAGCGAAATCCGCGACCCAAAAAGTCAATTGCAAGAATATGTACAGTCCCGCAAACTTTTACCCATTCGATATCATGTGGTCAGCACAAGCGGACCCGAGCATGCGCTCACCTTTGAAATTGAAGTTGAGGTTGCTGGTCAAATCAAAGGGCGTGGCACCGGCACGAGCAAAAGTTACGCAGAACATGCTGCCGCGCAGGACGCGTTGAATAATTTGGGTGTGAGCAAGATGGGCGCTCATTAATTCTGTCAAAAAAGTACTCAAGCTGCTTGACGGTAAATCGTAAATTCAAAATCATAAATTGGAAATCGTAAATAAAACATGCCTCTTCGTCTAAAATCACTTGAATTACAAGGTTATAAAACCTTTGCCTCGCGTACCGTTTTTGAGTTTGCGAGCGGAATCACTGCCATCGTCGGTCCAAACGGTTCGGGTAAATCGAACATCGCCGATTCTCTGCGCTGGGTACTGGGTGAGCAGTCATATTTGCTGCTGCGCGGCAAGAAGACAGAAGACATGATCTTCTCCGGCTCCGAACATCGCGCGCGCGCGGGCATGGCCCAGGCAACGATCACCTTTGACAACACCGAGCAATGGCTGCCCGTTGATTTTTCTGAAGTCGCGCTGGCGCGGTATGCCCATCGCGACGGGCATAATGACTATTTGTTGAATGGCCAGCATGTTCGTTTGCGCGAAATGAATGAACTGCTCGCGCAGGCTGGTTTAAGTGAACGTACATACACCATTCTCGGTCAGGGATTGGTGGACGCTTCTCTTGCTCTAAAAGCGGATGATCGCCGCCGTTTGTTCGAAGAGGCCGCGGGTGTGGGATTGTATCGCGCCCGCCGCGATGATGCATTGAAACGCCTTGAAAATACTGAACGCAACTTGGAACGCGTACTCGATATTATTGCGGAACTTGAGCCGCGTATCCGCAGCCTGGAACGGCAGGCCAAACGCGCCATTGATTTTGCCCGAACTCAAACAGACTTGAAAAACATCCTGCTGGATTGGTACGGTTTTCACTGGCATCGTGCCCAGCGAGATCTGACCGATATCCGCGAGACGGTGCGCACACAGGAAGGACGTGTGCGTGAAGCTCGTGAAGTTCACGAAAAGACACAGGCAGCGTATGTATCCTTCCGTGAGCGGCTCTCGGGGCTGCGGGCACAGTTGAATGGCTGGCAGCGTCAATCCGCTGAATTGCATAACAGGCGTGAATCCATCAGCCGTGAGTTGGCTGTGCTTGAAGAACGCCGCCGCGCATTGACCAATACGCAAGCTTCGGTTCTTTCCGATCAGGAACTTGTGACGGATGAATTACACCTTGCCAATGATCGCTATGGTGAAGCCATGCGGGAGGTGGAACGCATCCAGGCCGAATACGAAGAAGCGAAGATTCAGCTTTCGAATATCCAGAATTCCCTGCAAGCGCGTCAATCAGACCGCGCGGCGCAGGAGGAACAGCTCGCGCTCATCCGAGACCAGATCGAAAGCCTAAGCCAGCAGCGGGCTGAAAATAATGCACGCCTGGATGAATTAAGATCTCGCCTCGAACAGCAATCACAAAAGATCGAACAGACCCGCTCTGCGATATCTGCTGGTGAACTACAAGCCGCGAATGCAAAGGCGCAATTTGACAGCGCCCATGCTGAGCGTGAGCAGGCACAGCTTGCTTTACAGATTGCGGAAGAAAAGGTCACCAATAAGAAAAACGAAGTCGCCGCCGTTGATCGTGACCGGCGGGAAGCGCTTGAAAAACGCACCAAGGAAGAATCAGATCATTCGCGTTTGAAAGCCCAGCTCGAAGTACTGGAACAATCAGAACAGTCATTGGCAGGATATGCTGAAGGCGCGCGTTATTTATTGGACGCCGCGCGGAATTCGAAACTCAACGGCGCGCGCGGGGCTTTGAGTGCAGCACTCGATGTCCCCGCTGACCTTGAGATCGCAATTGCCGCAGCACTGGGCGATACCTTGGATGCGGTCCTGCTGGATGCGAGTCAGCTTGAAGATGCGCTCAGCTTGCTTGAAACCAATGATGTTGGGCGTGCCGCTTTATTACCTCTCGACGAACGCGAAAATCTTTCGCTTCATAACTCCGACGATGTTGACTGCATTGGCGTGGCTGCCGAGCTTGTCAATGCGCCTGATGAATTGCGCGGTGCTGTTCGATTGGTGCTGGGGCAGACCTTGATCGCGCGTGATCGAATATCTGCGCGCAGGCTGATTAGGGAGTTGCCGACCCATGCGCGGGTGGTGACTTTACGCGGGGAAGTTTTTCGCGGTGACGGATTGGTCATTGCGGGAAAAACCGCTTCCTCCTCCGCCTTGAGCAGGCCCCGCCAGAAACGTGAATTCGAATCGGCTATCAGCGAGCTTCTTGCTCGCATCGCAGATTCCAATGACGTGGTTGATATGTTGACCAACCAACTTGCGGGGGGACAGCGTGAACTGGCGCAGGCCGAAACCGATGCGCGCGAAGCCCGTGTCAGATTAGGTGAAACTCAGGAGACTGAACAGCAGGCTGGTTTGGAGTCGGAATCGACACAACGCCAGCTTGAGTGGCAGAAAAAACAGTTAACCCAGCTGGAAACTGAGGCGCAGGATTCTGTTTTGATCCAACAAAAATTGACCGAGTCGCAAGTTGAAGTAGAACGCCTCTCTTCGGAAGCGCAATTGCATTTGAAGGAGCTTTCTGAAAAATTGAGTGAGATGGCGGCTGATGAATTAAAGGAACAGGCATCATACTGGAGTACGCGTGTGGCTGTGGCTGAACAGAGTGTCGCCGCTGCGTTAGCCAAAAAAGATGAACGGGCAAAGGAGATCATGCGTCTGGATGGGCGCCGTGTTGATTTGGCTTCGCGTTTACATGAAGCTGAAAATTCTTTGCTTGGCCTGGATGCCGAGAAAAATAATTTGCGCGAAAATGAATCTGGTTTGCATGCCCAGGTTGAGGATATGCGGATTCGGATCGAGCCGGCTGAGAAGGATCTGGAAACAGCGGAGCAGGAAGAAACCCGCCTACAGGAAGCAGAAACGAACGCGCAGCGTATTTTTGCAAACGCGGAGCGTTCGTATGGTCAAGTTCAATTGGAGCAGAGCCGAAAGCAGGAAGCCCTGGAAAGTCTGCACCAAAAGATCACCGATGATTTTGGCCTGGTAATGTTTGATTACGCGGCGGATGTTTCAGGACCTGTGCCTTTACCTTTGGACGGCATGGTGGAGCAGCTGCCCGTAGTGACGGAACTCTCGCCTGAAATTGAAGAACAGTTGACGCATTTCCGCACGCAATTGCGCCGCATGGGTCCGATCAACCCGGATGCGAAAACGGAATACGATCAGGAAAGTGAACGGTATACGTTCATGAAGTCTCAGATCGAAGACTTGCGAAAAGCCGAAGTGGATCTTAAGCAGGTTGTCGCTGAATTGGACGAGATCACCAAACGGGAATTTGTACGCACGTTCGATGCCGTGGATAAACAATTTCGCGAAACCTTTGTGCGTTTATTTGGCGGCGGTTCTGCGCGCCTTGCGTTAACCGATCCTGAAAACCTGGTTGATACCGGTATCGAGATTGAGGCGCGTTTGCCGGGCCGCCGCGAACAGGGGCTGGCTTTGCTCTCCGGCGGTGAAAGAAGTCTGACCGCGATCGCACTGGTGTTTGCCTTGCTAAAAGTTTCACCAACGCCAGTCTGCGTGATGGATGAAGTGGATGCCATGTTGGATGAAGCCAATGTCGGACGCTTCCGCGACCTGCTGGTGGACCTGAGCAAGGATACGCAATTCATCATCATTACACATAATCGCAATACCGTGCAAGCCGCAGATGTGATCTACGGTATAACAATGGGGCGCGACTCGGCCAGTCAGATCATCAGCCTGCGCCTTGATCAGGTAACCGATGATATGTTGAAAAGAGGATAGGGGAAAGGAAAAAAGAATCAAAAACGCCCATCTCATGGAGTGGGCGTTTTTTTATTGCAACAGAATTGAAAATGATTTCAGGATTATTTCATCCTTCATCATTATGTTTCTATGGTTTTGCGGTTGCCTTTGCGGCTTCTTCTTGTGTAGCTCTGGCTGATTTTGCAGAATCAGTTGCGATGGTAATGAAATTCGGTTCACTGGGGAGGTGTTGTTTCCAGAGGTCGAAAATTTCAACCGGATATTCATCACGGGCCGCGGTTAGCCAATCTGAGAAGGCTTTACTCTTTGCTGTATCATATTGCTGTGCGGTTAGAGGACGATCCTGCTTGGCGATCAACTGAATGATGTGAAAACCAAAGTCGCTTGCGACTGGTGTTGTTGTGTAATCACCGGGGTTTTCCAGAGCGAACGCGGCTGCTTCAAATTCCGCGACCATCGCTCCGCTTCCAAACCAACCCAGGTCGCCGCCGTTTTGAGCGGAACCGGTGTCGGTGGATAATTCCTGTGCGAGAACAGCAAAGTCTTCGCCGCTATTTAATCGCTCGATAACTGTTACTGCAATAGCCTGATCCGCGACCAGAATATGGCGCGCCCAAACCTGTTTTTCAACCGGTTTTACATCGGCTGTGATCTGCTCTCTTAGTTTTCTTTCCAAAACTTGAAAATCAAAAAATGCGAGGAAATCCTTTTCGCTCAACCCAAGGTCCTTCATCCTGTTCTGACCATTCTGGAACTCGGTCTGGAACCCTTCCACTGTGTAGGGTGTGGATGTCGGCAAAGCTGTAGCCGTCGGGCCTGCTGTTGCAGTAGGTGCAGGTTCAAGTGTGGCCGTGGGCGTGGCTGGCACCTCGGTGGCAGTTCCATCCGGTGTGTTGGTGACTGATAATGTGGCCGTGGGCAAGGGTGTCTTGGTGACGATCTTAAACGCCTCGGCAGGCACCTCAGGCAGGGTTACTTCGGTGGGCGTTACTGTCGGGGTTGGAGAACCGTTCGGGAAAAATGCGAATGAGCTTTGTTTTTCTTTATTTAATTCTTCATCGCTGACGGTGATGCCGCGTTTCTCCGCTTCCAGACGGATCAAATGTTCATTGATCATTTGATCCAGGACGGATTGGCCGATCGTTTCCGGTGAGTTGAGCTGGGTTTCGATCTGGGTTAATTGCGTCTGCACATCCATTCCAAATACCTGGGCATACTGCTGGTATTGACTGTATTGAGACAACAATTGCTGGCGCTGCATACGCACGCGCGGCTCAAATTGGCTTGCCAAAATTTCAGTATTGCCTACTTTTGCCACAGGTTTCTGAAGCTGGAAGTAGTTAATATCCAAATAACCATAAATAAGCAAAAGAACAACACTGATAATTATGCCGACGAACGCATAAAGAATAATTTTGCTTTGCTGGCGTTCCCGCTCAAGGCGGGCAACATGTTTTTTTGTGGTGCGGGAAGCGGGCTTTTTGCCCGAATCATCTGCCATATTCAAACTCCTTCATGCCCTCATGATTCCCGTCCTCTTGCTTGAGAGAATGCAGGCGAGGGTTTAACATAAATTCGGGGCATGGATGCATCGCAATTCCATGCCCCGAAATACTCTTTCGGTATTAGGAACGGCCTTCATCCAGTGGCTTGCCACTGAACGGCAGGAAAGCTACATGACGTGCCTGTTTCACGGCCGCGGCGACCACACGCTGGTGTTTGGCGCATGCGCCTGTCTGGCGGCGCGGACGGATCTTGCCTTCCTCGGTTATATATTTGCGCAGCAGGTCGGTCTTTTTGTAGTCAATGACCAACAGCTTATCGGCGCAAAATTGACAAAACTTCGGCTTTGCGAAAAACTTGCGGTCCCCACCGCCGCCTTCGCCGCCTGAATAATTACGTTCTTCACTCATGATTTACTCCAAAAAAAACTAGAACGGGAATTCATCTTCCGCCATGGCAGAGCCATTATCGGCGGAGGTAGGCTCAACTTCCTGTGTATGACTGTTCGCATCGCGACGGTCGCCCAGCATCATCATTTCGTTCGCAACGATTTCCACGCTGGTATGTTTCTGACCTTCTTTATCGTCCCAGCGGCGGGTTTGCAAACGTCCTTCTATATATACCTGTTGTCCCTTGACGAGATACTGCTTGCAGATCTCAGCCAGGTTTCCCCAGGCCACCACGTTGAACCACTCGGTCTCGCTGTGGCGTTCTCCATCCGCACTGTTCCACGAACGGCTGACCGCAACGGAAAAAGTGGTTACGGGCTTTCCAGAAGGGGTGTAGCGCATCTCGGGATCTTTTCCAAGATGACCAATGATCTGAACTTTATTTAGGCCTCGGCTCATAATAAAATCTCCTTGGTAAAAATTACCGGGCAATGCAACAATAAACTACTCAGCTACAGAAAGCATATGACGAATGATCGGCTCTTGATAACGCAGATTGCGTTCAAGATCGGATGTCGCGGCGGGGTTCATGGTCATATTCAACAAAACATACTGACCTTCGCGGTGCTTCTTGATGATGTAAGCCATCTTGCGACGACCCCAAACATCAACCTTATCCACCGAACCGCCTGAATCACTGATCCAGCCTTTAACTTTTTCTAGCACGACGTTAAAAGCGGTCTCGTCCAGATCAGGCTGGATCACACAAACTAATTCATACTTACGCATAGGGAAAACCTCCTTTCCATGGGTTTGTTCCTATTCAAGCCGTAGGCTTGCCAAGAACGGAAAGGCACGTGTATTAAGACGCACCTGATTTAATAGCGGACGAAGTTTACCACAAAATCTATTTATCTGGATGAAAAAACGCCTCTTTCCTAAGTGTGGAACTGTTTCTGTCCGAGCGGCATTTATCTTAGGTAGATTGGGTTGCTGTATATCCAACCGCGCAATTTCCCCAGATACTTACGATATGCTTCGATACGATACACGCCAGCGTCCGTAGTGATATGTGTCATGGACGCACTTTTCTTCCAGGTCTGGATCACAACGCCGTCTTTTAGCAAACGGATCTCCGCATCAGCAGGGAGTTTTGCCTGCAAGGTCACCCCGCCTTTCGCGGACAGTTCATCGCCCATGAAGGCGGTTCTTTCCAAGCCTTGGGCGGTAAAACGGAATCCGCGCGTGGATGCGGGTAGATCATACCCAACGAAGCAATGACCCGCTCCCAGCGCGGCGTAGATCGCTTTTTTATCCGCATTGACCTCGCCACTCAGCGAATCCGCCAGCATCACGTGCGTATTCACTGTGCGAAAATGGAATTCATATGGGAAGATCACTCGGCTGATCGGTCCCATGCTCATGAGCAGTGCGTGCGCATCCGAGCCGCCGATTGCGACTACGGGACGACCTTGGGAAAGTAATTCATCCCATTTTTCGAGCGTGGCTGGAATCGGTTGATGTGCCACGAAGGACGGGAAAAAGCATAAAAAGCGCCGTGTAATTTTGTCGGCACGACGGTTTTCAGCTCGCTCAGCGCATTCCATAATTCAATGCCAGGTGTAATTTTGAACTGACCAATCCTCCCAGGAAATATCGAGTTCCTTGAAGGCTGGTGTTTCGGGGTCGTCGGGGTGGGCCAGAAAGGATAATCCGCCGGCATCCCGTACTTGATTGATGAGCAGCTGCGGGTTCTCTGCGAATGTCGCCAGTTCGCGCCCCGCGCCCAGAACCAGCAGATGATTCTTCTGCGGGTCGCGCGCCTGATCATGGACTTCCTCGCCGATCAGCATCATGATCTTTTTATTTTTTTCCTTGTAATAGCCTTCAAATCCTTGTACCAGAATATTATGGTCTGTCACGATCACCACATCCACGCCTGGCGGCAAGGGCCGCCTGGGCGATATCGCGGTGGGTGCCCGTCCCATCGGAATAACGTGTATGCATGTGCAAATTGACTACAGCTTCGTGCATGAATTTCCTCTTTTTTGGACCTCTTTGGAATTTTTTGATGAATTACAGGATTAATGAAAATTAAGAAAGACTCACAATTGCGTTGAACCCATATTTGACGATTCACTTCTTGAACAGGTATAATTTGCCCGCTAATTTCAAGGAGGCATATTGTATGACTAACTTTCTAAATATTGCGCTGATTATAACCTCAGTGGGTTTGATCCTCAGCATCATCCTGCAGAGCAAGGGCGCAGGGCTCGGTGGACTCACGGTGCAGATACAGGTGGTGTGTTCACCGCCCGCCGCGGCATTGAACGCATTCTGTTTTGGGTGACGATCGGCTTGAGCGTGGTCTTTTTTGGACTCGTGATCGCCATCATTATTCTCGGACGCTAGGAATCAACTGCCTGTAAAGGCCGCCTGTCCATTACCCTGAGTATGCGGGGTGGCGGCGGCCTTTCTTTATTTCCCCAATATGAAAAGATTACGCTGGCAGATTTTGGTTGTAGCGGTCACCGTTGGTGATCGTGGCTTTGCTGTTGCTCAGCCAACAGCCAGTAAGTGTTATTACCTTGCCCGAAGCCGCGCCTGGTGGAATTTATACCGAAGCCTTGATCGGCTCCATGGGCAGGCTTAACCCCATGCTGGATTGGAACAACCCTGCGGACCGCGATATCAATCGGCTGATATTCAGCGGATTGATCCGTTTTGATTCACGCGGACTTGCCTCAGCCCGGATCTGGCTGAAGCGTGGGGTACTTCTCCTGATGGCGTGTTGTACAATTTTTCGATTCGCCCCAACGCGGTCTGGCATGACGGTGAGCCTGTTACCAGTGATGATGTCATCTTCACAGTTGAATTGATCAAAAGTGCTGGATCGCTTTTTCCACAGGATATCAAAGAACTGTGGTCTCAAATTGAAATAAAAAGACTCGACGATAAAACGCTTCAATTCAAACTTGCCGAGCCGTTCGCCCCATTTTTGGATTACGCCACTTTTGGTGTTTTACCAAAACATTTGCTCGAATCCGTGCCCGCTGACCAGCTTGCCAGCGCAGATTTTAACTTGCAGCCAATTGGCAGCGGCCCTTATAAATTTGAACGCCTCATGACCAGCGGCGGACAGATCACCGGTGTCGTGCTTGTGGTAAATGAAGATTATTATGTACAGCCTCCGTTCATTGAACAGGTTGTTTTCCGTTTTTATGCGAGTTCAGCCGCCGCCTTTGATGCGTATCAACAGGGTGAGGTGCTGGGGGTCAGTCAGCTTACGAATGATGTGTTGCAGCCTGCTTTGATGGAGCAAAATCTATCCGTTTACACCAGCCGACTGCCGCAATTGGGACTGGTCTTCTTAAATCTGAATAATCCCAGTGTGCCATTCCTTCAAAATGAAAATATCCGCCATGCGCTTTTGCTTGGCGTAAATCGCAACAACATTGTCTCGCACATCATGCAGGGACAGGCCATCGTTGCTGACGGCCCCATTCTGACGGGTTCATGGGCTTACTATGAAGAGATCGAGCATTTTGATTACGATCCTGATGTGGCTCAGACTTTGCTCAAGGATGAAGGCTATGTGATCCCTGCGGGCGGCGGCGACATCCGTGCCAAAGACGGTCAATCCCTGACCTTTACACTGGTTCACCCCGATGACACGGTCCACACTCAGATCGCTCAAGCCATTCAGACCGATTGGGCATTGATCGGCGTGCGGGTTGACTTGCAATCTGTCCCATACGATTCTCTGGTAAATGACTTTCTCACAACGCGTAATTATCAAGCCGCACTCGCCGACTTGAACACGGTGCGCATGCCCGATCCCGATCCATATTTGTTCTGGCATCAATCCGAGGCTACTGGCGGACAGAATTATTCACAATGGGATAACCGCACAGCCAGCGAATTCCTTGAAACCGCGCGCACCGAAGCGGACTTTGCATCACGTGCCCGCTTATATAGAAACTTTCAAGTAGTGTTTGCCAAAGATCTACCATCTTTGCCTTTGTATTACCCCGTTTATTCCTATGGCGTGGATGCTCAAGTGCAGGGCGTACAGGTCGCGCCGATGTATGATATTAGTGACCGCCTCGCATTGATCAACGAATGGTATCTCGTCACACGCCGCACGCTTGAGCAAACACCTGTACCCACAGCCATACCATAAATCTCTCGGCATTTCTTTAAGCCCCCCCTAAAAGGAGAAGTATCCATGTCAGAAGCTCAGCAAGCTTTGGATTATGTTCGCGGAAATGGCGAACGCTATTTAAGTGAATTAAAGGATTTTCTTGCGATCCCTTCCATTTCCACTCTCAGTGAAAATAAAGGCGATGTTCAACGCGCTGCGGAATGGGTGGCTGCGCAGCTCCGTTCCATGAATATGGATAATGTGCAGATCATGCCGACAGCGGGACATCCCGTTGTGTATGGCGAATGGCTGGGTGCGGGAAAATCCGCGCCGACCGTGATGATCTACGGACATTATGATGTTCAACCCGGTTGACCCAATGGAGTTGTGGACATCCGATCCTTTTGAAGCCGTGGTGCGCGGAGATTATTTATTCGCGCGCGGCTCTTCGGACATGAAAGGCCAGGTGATGGCTTCTCTCAAAGCGGTCGAAGCAATTGTCCGCACGACCGGATTGCCCATCAATATCAAGTGGCTGGTCGAGGGCGAGGAAGAGATCGGCTCGGAACATCTCGGCGAATTCATCAAAAATAATAAAAAATTGCTTGCCAGTGATTTCTGTTTGAATCCTGATGCGGGCATGATGGGACCCACCAAGCCAACCATTACCACCGGCTTGCGCGGCCTGGCATATTTTGAATTGAAAGTGTATGGGCCTGATAAAGATCTACATTCAGGTCTGTTCGGCGGGACAATTCACAACCCCGCGCAGGCATTGATCGAGTTGATCGCGGGCATGCACGATAAGAACGGCAAGATCATGCTGCCTGGGTTTCTATGACAAGGTCCGCAAGTTGACCAAGAAGGAACATGAGGAATTCAAGCGCCTGCCTGAAAGTAATAAGGAATTGATCGCGATGACGGGCGTGCCTGCATTATGGGGCGAGCCGCAATTCCTTCCCTCTGAACGCACTGGCGCGCGGCCAACTTTGGAAGTCAATGGCTTGCTCTCTGGCTTCACGGGACAAGGCTCCAAGACAGTTTTGCCCGCATGGGCCATGGCGAAAATTTCCTGCCGCCTCGTGCCAGATCAAACTCCCGAAGAGACGTTCAAGCAAATGAAGGCGTACCTCAAGAAGAACGCGCCCAAGACCATCAAATGGGAATTGATCAATTTACACAACGCAGGCGCTGCCATTACAGACAGCAACTCTGCTGGCGTGCAGGCTCTCGCGAAGGCGCTCAAAGCCGTTTGGGGCAAGCAGCCCTATTTCAGGCGTGAAGGCGGTTCGATCGGCTCGGTTGTCCTGTTGCAGAAATATGTCGGCGCGGATTCTCTGCTCACGGGTTTTGGCCTGCCCGATGACAATGTCCATTCACCCAATGAAAGACTTCATTTGCCAACCTGGTACAAAGGCATCGAAGCCTTCACTCACTTTTTCTATAATTTCAAATAAATTGTAGGGGCGGGGTTACCCCGCCCCTACGGAAAATATTGGCGGAAAAATTTAATGGAAGATCGAATAATTACTTACGGCGGACAGGCAGTGATCGAAGGTGTGATGATGCGCGGGCAAAAGGCGTATGCCATCGCCATGCGCGCGCCCGATGGCAGCATCGCGATCCACACCCAAAAACTTGCGAATGTATATCGCTCGGGCATTACCAAGATTCCCTTTTTGCGCGGATCCATTCTTTTGTGGGATGCCCTCGGATTGGGCATGAATGCCCTCACGATTTCTGCGAACACCCAAACAGGTGAGGATGAAAAACTGGAAGGCCCGGCTCTTTATTTAACCTTGGGCCTGTCTCTCACCCTGGGCATTGGACTCTTCTTTTTGCTGCCCGCCGGCCTCGGCGGACTTGCCGAACATTATCTCGGCTGGAGTCCCTGGCTCAACAACCTGGTCGAAGGCGTATTGCGTTTGGTATTCTTGATCGCTTACATTTGGGGCATCAGCTTCATGCCGATGTGAAGCGGCTCTTCATGTATCACGGCGCGGAACATAAGACCATCAATGCCTTTGAAGCGGGCGCGGAGTTGACTCCCGAAGTCGTGGCGAAATATCCCATTGAACATGCGCGCTGCGGAACAGCATTCTTGCTTACGCTTGTTTTGCTTTCCATTTTGATCTTTACAGCGTTGGGACCCATGCCTATTGTGTGGCGCCTTCTCACCAGAGTATTGTTTATCCCCATTCTGGCGGGCATTGCCATTGAATACATCCGCTGGACAGCGAACCATTTGGATAGTCCGTTTGTTCAAATGTTGATCAAACCCAATCTGGCTTTACAGCATCTCACCACAAGCACCCCTGACAACTCCATGCTGGAAGTTGCGATTGCATCATTCCAGTCCATGCGCAAAGCGGAGCAGGAAGCCGCGTAACGCAAACTATTGGGCGGCTATAATGCCGATGTTGACACGAACATTTCCCTACCGTTGGAGAAAATATGTCTACAATCCAAGTTGTTATTCCCGATATTCCCAACATTGAAGGATTTAGTTTTCGTTCCATCAAGGGTGTGGAGGACGCAGATGCATTGTACGCAGTTCATACAGGCCGCATCGCCTATGATAAGGTCGATTTATCACTTCACCATGAAGATATGCCATCTTTGGAAAGATTACGTTCCTTTCTTTCGCAGTCGGTAACTGCAAAAGAGCAAGATCAATGGCTGGTAGCCCAAATATACGAACGCGTCGTTGGTTACAGTCAGATTGAGAGTTGGCACGAAGAGGATGGTGTGTGGGTGTACTTTATGGGAGGCTGGGTCTTACCAGAGTGGCGCGGCAAGGGAATTGGTTCTGCCATGCTTCACTGGGGAGAGGCTATGGCTCGTCAGTCAGCCGCACTACAACATCCAAATGAAAGATTCGAGTTTGCGGCAAATGCGACCTCCACCGAACAGGACGCCACTGCGTTTTTGCTGAATGAAGGCTATTATGTCGGTTTCACCAGCTTGGAAATGCGTTTTGATATTTCTACAGTATTACCGGGCTTGACCTCCCTCCCAGATAATATCGAAGTGCGCCCCGTGCTACCAGAACATTATCCCCAAATTATTTCTAGCATTATTGAATGCTATCAAAATGCGTTTTCCGAGAACCGATTTCGGGATGACTTTGATCGCGTGGCTTACTATACTGCCGAGTTACAAAAACCAAAATACGATCCGCGACTTTGGCATGTTGCTTGGGATGGTGATGAAGTCGCAGGTCAGGTGTTTATGGTGAAAGAAGATGATCAAGTTTGTGTAAATCAGGTGAGCATTCGACCTGCGTGGCGACGAAAGGGACTGGCTCGTGTGCTGTTAATTCGTGCTTTACAGGATGTGCTTGAACGTGGCGAGAAGTTGATTTGGCTTGATACGTTTGGTGAGTATCAGACCCGCGCTATGGATTTATATAGAAATCTGGGCTTTCATGTAGTAAAAGAGTTTCAACGCTATCGAAAATCAGCAACATAACTTAGCATGTCGCCCACAAATGACTAGTGGGCAAGGGTTGAAAAATATTCTGAAACAAAAAGGATTTGGAAATTCACAATTTCCAAATCCTTTTCTATTACGTAATGTCGTTCTGAGCGGAGCGACCTTGCGCCGCGCGCCAGAACCTCTACGATTATCTCAGAGACCATTTGCTCAGGGAATCATAATTGAGCCGTTGATCAAAACGCAATCTCACCGATCTGCTCAAAATTGATATCGAATAATTCCTCGGTGGCGGTTTCCAATTCAGCATCGGCAGCGTCACCTGCGCGGATGCCTCTGTCGCAGTAGGATCTGTAGGGGCAGTAACTGCATTTCGAGACATCATCAGTTTTCGGGAAGTCTGATGCGGATGTTATCTCCTCTGCCAGCTTTGTAAGCGCATCCCAATCCCGTTTGTATTGATCCGCTTTATAAACAAAACGCGCGGGTTCGGTGGGGAAGTCGGCGAACCAGTAAACCATTTCGATCTGTTCGGGTGTGAACGGTTTTCCGCCATTCAAATGCGCGCCCGCCTGCACCAGCAAGGCGCGATAAACGCGCGTCTGCCAGCGGATGTGAAGGAATTCGTTCTTTGGGCGTTTGCGATAGGTTTTCCAATCGTAGATTGTGGCTTTGTTATCGCCAATTGCGATCAGATCATACTTCGCGACCAAACGGAATTTTCCAAGCGGCGCGGAAAGCGTGGCTTCCGCATAAAGACCTGACAGGTCTGCGAGACCTGTCAGGTCTTTTGCATTAACATAATTCTCCCACCACCTTTGCAGGTTATCCGTTTTGGCCAACTTGCCAACCTGCTCCGCAGGGATGCCGATCAGGTGCTGCTGCACGAGGCGGTGAAAATATTCGCCTTCCTGCTGATGCTTTTCGTTTTCGAGAGCTGGCTCACTTTCAACGGCGGGATACGCCAAATGCTGAATGTAGCGCAATTCAAAACGGCGCGGGCAATCGTTGTAATCCTGTAAAGATGACTGGCTGAGGGAGCGCAATTGTTCTGTCATGTTCTTATTTTGCCACAGATGGGTTGGCTATGCTATACTTTTAAAAAATAATTGGAGTTCCAAATGGGACAGGAAAATCAAGTAGCAGTATTCATAGATTACGACAATATCGAGATCAGCGTGGAAGAAGCATTCGGTAAAGCCGCTGACGTGGATTGGAGTCGCATTTTCAAGCCGCCACTCAGCTGGGGCGGGTGGTCATGCGCCGTGCTTATGCAGATTGGGCTGAGTCCGCCGCCAAACAACGCCTGCTGCTCGGCATGGGCGTCGAGTTGGTGCATGTCAACAGCAAACGCGGCAAGAATGCCGCGGACATTCGGATTGTGATCGACGCTTTGGAATTATTCTACAGCGATAAAGATGCCTTTACGCATCTCGTGCTTGTTTCAGGAGATGGTGATTTCACAGAACTGGTTCACCGCCTGCGCGCGCATGGCAAGCATGTGATCGGTATTGGCATCAGCGGCACAAGCGCGGAATATCTTGTCAACGCCTGCGATAAATTTATTTATTACGATAAATGGCAGGGTGTGAATAAGTTCAAGAAACCGATCCAAAACAATCAGCCGCAAAACCCGCCCGCGCAGAAACAGAATAATGGCAACGGCTCCAAGCCACACCTTCCGACAGCCACCACACCTGAAGGAAAATTGGAACAATATTCAAATTTGCTTGCGGCGAAAAAGATCCGCGTTGCGAAAGGTGAGTATCGTCCACTGGTGATCTACAAAATTTATGAGTTGATCAAGAACTATCCCAATCAATTGACCTTCAACCAATTGAAGGAACAGGTCGAGGAATATTATTCCAGCCATGCGCCGAAAATAGATGCACAGGTCGTGCTGGATATTGCCCATCAACTCTTTCATACTTTCTGTTTTGAGTTCGATCCTGAAAGCCATGAACGTATTTTGAATCGCAAAATGTTTTTCGCGGCCGATATTCAAAAAGCATCTGACCTGCTTGAGAAATGTGACCGCAAACTTTTGCAATTGCTCGTATCTGATCTTGGTTCTCCCGAAAAGCTGGATGTGGAAGTTGCCGCGCTCATTTTATACGGCGGCGTTCGTACGATAAAAACCATTGAGCACATCGCTGATCTGGTCGCGGCGGAATAAAATCAGTTATAATCGCAAATATGATTTACAAATTTCTTGCAGGCAAATCTCCTCTCATCATCGGTGTGCGTGGCTTCATTTTCACATCACCTTCTGGAATCGCGCCTGTATGCTGAAAGAATGAAAGTAATTCGTCAACTTTCTCACGCCGCAGGCTGCCCTGTTATTTTAACGGCCTTTTTATTTATAACAACTGGAAATAACGGAAAACAAAATGGTACAACTTCAACTCGTAAACATCACGCTGGTTCTCGGTGCAAAACGCATCTTCGAAAATCTAAATTGGGAAATTCAGCACGGACAGAAGATCGGTCTAATCGGTGCGAATGGCGCGGGAAAATCTTCGCTCTTCAAAATGATCGAAGGCGAGCATTCTCCCGAAATGGGCGGAGTCATCACCCGCGCCCGACTCATTACAACGGGATATCTGTCTCAGTCACCCGAGCTTGATTCTTCGCTGACAGCGCTGGACGCCGCGCTCGCGGGCAATCCGCGTGTGGCGGAAGTCCATGCTGAATTGGAACGCGTGGAAAATAGTCTGGGCGATCCTGAAGTCTACGGCGATGAGCGTAAACTTCAACGCGCGCTTGAAGTACAGCATAAACTTGTTGAAGAATTTCACGCCCTCGGCGGCGACTCATATCCTGCGCGTGTGCGCGATCTACTGCTCGGGCTGGGACTCGCTCAAAGTGAACTGACCAAGCCCCTGTCCGTGTTGAGCGGGGGACAGAAAAAACTGGTCGGGCTGGCGCGTCTGCTTCTTGTCCGTCCAGACATCCTGCTACTGGATGAACCCGATAATCACCTTGATCTGCCCGGTAAATGTTCCTCGAAAAACTGATCCGCGAATACGAAGGGACAGTGGTGCTGATCTCGCATGACCGTTATTTGCTGGATGCCGCTGTTACGCACATCGCCGAATTGGAAGACGGCAAGCTGACTTTGTTCGAAGGTGATTATTCATCTTTCATTACAGACAAGGAACTGCGCCTGGCGCGGCAGGAGGAATTATTTCAAATCCAACAGCGCGGACTCGCCCGCATGGAAATGGCGATCAAGCGTTATCGGGTTTGGGTTCAGTTCAATGATAAATTTGCCACTCGCATCCATGCCATGGAGGCACGCATGGCGCGCGTGGAAAAGATCGAGAAACCAAATTTGGACCGCAAGCGCATGGACTTGCGCCTCAGCGGCTGGCGCGGTTCGAATAAAGTTTTGGAACTTGCTGGTATTTCAAAATCGTTCGGTTCAAGGAAAATATTTTCGGGTCTAAACGAAACCATCTGGCATGGAGAGCGTGTTGGATTGATCGGTCCGAACGGCGCAGGAAAATCCGTTCTGCTGCGAATGATCCTTGGCAAGGAAACGCCTGATTCAGGCGAAGTGAAAATTGGCCCCAGCATTTCGATTGGACATTACGCGCAGGAACATGAAACACTGGATTTCAATCAAACCGTTGTGGATGCTGTCCGCTATGCGGGTGAAATGAGCGAAGGGAGAGCCACCGCTTTTCTCCTGCATTATCTTTTTACCTATAAACAAGTTTCGCAAAAGATCGGCGAACTCTCAGGCGGCGAGCGCAGTCGTTTGCAGCTTGCGCTGGTGGTTTTATCCGGCGCGAACTTTTTGCTATTGGATGAACCCACGAATAATCTGGATATCGCTTCTGCCGAAGTGCTGGAACAGGCTCTCGAAGATTTTGTCGGCACGGTGCTGGTCATTTCACATGACCGTTATTTCCTTGACCGCACGGTTGAGCGGCTGCTTGTGATCGAAGATGGTCAGCTGGTTGAATATCAAGGCGGCTATAGCGATTATCTTGAAAAGAAAGATAAAAATCCATAAAGCCTTATGCTATACTCGGTTTACATCTCACAAAACATATAAAAATGGGAGTCTCCTATGCCGAAAAATATTGTGTTGACCCTGACAGGCCGCGATAAGATCGGGCTCGTTGACAATGTTACGAATGTGATCGCAAAGCGTACGGGCAATGTGATCGCCAGCCGCATGGCGCGTCTGGGCGGGGAATTTGCCATACTCATGCTGGTCTCTGTCCCTGATAGCGAGTTCGCAAATCTCGACCACGATTTTCAGCAAGTGCGCGGGGAGGGATATCAGGTCACTCTTTTGCAGACTGAAGACGATTCAAAGAAGTATGCGGGCTGGCTGCCTTATGAGATCGAAGTGACAGGCGCGGACCATGAAGGTATCATCCACGAGATATCGCATCATCTTGCCACGCAGAGCATCAACATCGAAAATATGGACACCAGTTCCGCCCCTGCGCCGATGAGCGGCACCCCCTTGTTTACAATGAAGGGGATTGTGCTTGTCCCGCCGCATTTGAACTTTCATGTCTTGAGTGATGAACTGGAAGAGATCGGCGATAAATTGAATGTGAATGTAAAAGTGGAAATGGTGAAGTAGGGAAAGAAAGCGAAAAGCAGAAGGCGGAAGGCAGTCAACCTGCCTTCCGCCTTTTGCTTTCTGGAACTACTCGTATCTAAATCTCATCACACCGATCGAAAAGAAGATCGCCGCAAACCCAAGCAAGACCCCTGCTTCGGGCAGAATTTGGATCAGGCTTCCGTTGCGTAAGACCAGATCCAGTAATCCCTGCATCGCCCATGTAGTCGGCAATATCTTGACGATGTTTTGCACAACAGCGGGGAATAGTTCCAGCGGATACCAGCATCCGCCCATGAGCGCCATGACCATGCCCATCATGATGCTTAATCCGCTGGCCTGACCTTCGGTCTTGATGAACGTTCCCATGGTTGTTCCGATCGCGCCAGCGGCCAATGCGGCGGCAGTAAGAATGACAAACAAAGCCAATGGCTCACGCCCCCAATTAAGTTTCATTACGAGGCTGCCAAATAGGATCAGCAGGGACATTTGCACAAGCGCCATGACCACCTGGCCGGAGATCGTGCCGAGCAGGTAGGTGGCTTTGCTGGTCGGTGTGGTCAGAACGCGGCGCAGCGTTCCCTGCTGACGTTCATAGGCAAATAAACCAGAGATTCCAAACAGCGGGATGAACACCCAGGTGATTAGCTGTCCCGCTGATGAACTGGCGCGTGGATCATATTCAATGCGGTCCGGGGTTGAGCCTTCAACAACGGTCACACGCTCGGGGGCATCCGCCTGCATGGTTTGAGCTAATTTCAATGCATCATCAAAATAGGCCTGACGGTCTGTTTCGGATTTAAATGCCCCGTTCTCTTCGGCTGTTTTTACCGCATTATTCGCGGCGTTGACCGCGCTGCTGACACTGCGCAGGGCTGTTTGCACGGCGCGCTCGGCGACAGTGGCATTTAGGTTGTTTGGCTGTTGGCGAAAATCAACCTGGGCCGTGCCGTCTTGAATGGCTTGTAGATCCAGGTCTGCGGGAATGACAAGTACCACCGTTGCGCGGCGTGAATCGAATTGGCTTTCGGCTTCATCCAGAGATAATACTTCGGGCCGTACCGCTGTGGATCTATCCAACTCAGCGATGATGTTTTGTGAGATGACAGTATTGGCTTGGTCTACAACGACAAGACGTACACGATTGTCGTCGTTATTGGATGGAGTTCCGCCCGCGAGCAGAAAAGTGAAGATAAGTGGCAGGATAATGAAGAACAGCAACTCTGATGAGCTTGCAAATCGGACGATGGCATCCTTCCAGGCGATGGCAAATAATTTTTTCATTTCTGCACCAAATTCTTTTTGCCGAATAGCACGACAGAAACCAAAAACAAGATCGTGCCCATCGTAAGCAGGGCAACTATCGGCGAGGAAAGATCCGCTAAAGTTCCTCCAAGTCCGAGGGTTGTAAATCCATCCAATGCCCATGCATTGGGAGTGATCTTGCTGAAAGTTTGAATCGCAGGCGGCATTTGATCGAGGCTGATGAAACTTCCGCCCATGATGCCAAAGATCAGCATGATGGCCGATCCGACGCTGGCAACTTGCGCGGGTGTGCGTGCAAGCGCGGTGATGAACATACCCCAGCCTGTTGCGCCAAAGACCGCCGCGAGCACAAGGATGATTACTCCGAACGGGTCGCCCCATTTGAGTTGAAAAAACAAGGATGATGCGCCGATGAGGATTAACATTTGCGCCGCGCCGGTCAGAAAAATTCCAAACACTTTTCCGCCCAGGATCTGTGTTGAGCTTGTCGGCGAAACCAGCAGGCGTGGCAGAGTGCCCTGCGCTTTTTCGGCAAGGATGGAGCGCCCGCCATAGCTGACTGTATACATCAGGAACATCAGCGCCATGCCCGGGGCGAGATAAGCGAGGATATCAAACTGCACCTCTTCGCCGTCAGCGGTGGATGAATTGATTGTGATCGCGAGCGCGCTGTCTGTTGTCTCGGTTTGCAATCTTTCGCCCATGGCGATGCCCGCGGCTTCGGCTTGATCGGGCGTAATGCGTCCGCTAAGCATGAGCTGCAAGATGGATACGCCGCCACTGAGACTGCCCTCATTCACACGGCTAAGAAATTCATCTACAACGGCTTTTACAATTCCCGCGCCTGTAGGTCTGGATGGGTTGGCGTACACTTCGATCTTTACAGGCTCTTGGACTGCGTCAGGGTTATCGAAATCACCTTGTTGCGGGATGATGGATCGGGTGAAGCCTTCCGGAATGATGACAACTGCCGCAGCTTCATCTTCGTCAATTAATTTTCGAGCCGCTTCTGGGTCGGACGAGGCGCTTGGCTCCATTAAATCGGCAAGTTCTTCCGAAGTGAATACATCTGCCAATGCGTTGCCCAATTGCTCATTATCCAAGTTAACGATGATGACGGGAATATCAGAGAGACCGCTGTTGTTATTGCCGCTGAAACGGCCTGTGACAAGACCAAGGCCGAGCGTAAGCACAAAAGGCGCGGCCAGCATGAGGATCAGCGCGGCTCGATCGCGGAATGCGAGTCGTAAATCTTTGATACCAATCAGAAATGTTTTTAGCATGGGAATCTCTTTTTCTGGGATTCAGGAGGTTGCTCCTGCGCATCCGACAGCGAGCTGTCGGTCTCCAAATTAATCACGTAACGCTCTGCCTGTAAGATGTAAAAATACCGCTTCGAGATTTGGCTCGCGGATATCGATCGAGCGGATCTTGATGCCGCGTTCGTTGGCTTTGCTCACTACTGAAGCAAGCACATCTTTTGCGGAGGGCGTGATGATGGAAATTTCGGCGCCAATTACATTCGCTTCAAGCACATCCGTAATCCCCTTGAATGACGGGATCAGCGCTTGCGGGTCATCGTTTTCATTGATATGCAAAATGAGCGTTTCAGATTGACCGACCTGTTGGGTCAGTTCTTTTTGCGAACCAATGGCGATCAACTCACCGTGGTCAATGATTCCGACCCGGTTGGAAAGCTCTTCGGCTTCTTCCATGTAGTGTGTAGTATAAAGCAACGTCATGCCTTGTTTGTTCAGGTCTTTGACCGTATCCAGAATCGCGCGGCGGGATTGCGGGTCAATGCCCACGGTAGGTTCATCCATGAACAGCAGACGCGGTTTGTGGAGCAAGCCCACGCCGATGTTGACGCGCCGCTTCATGCCGCCCGAATAGGTTTTGACCCTGTCTTTGGCTTTATCGGTCAAACCAATTTGCTCGAGGACTTCATCCACACGGGCATGGAGTGCTTTGCCGCTCAAGTTATACATTTGTCCCCAGAAGATCAGGTTCTCGCGGGCGGTCAGGTCTTCATACAGGGCAAGATCTTGCGGAACTACACCGATGACGCCACGTACTGCCATCGGGTCTTTTGTGACCGAGTGCCCGCCAATGACCGCGTCACCTGAAGTGGGTGTGTATAAAGTTGATAACATGGAAATGGTTGTGGTTTTCCCTGCGCCATTGGGGCCGAGCAGGCTGAATATTTCCCCTTCTTCGATATTGAACGAGACACCTTTTACAGCTTGAAAATCACCATAGTTTTTAACGAGGTTTTGGACTTCTAGGATTGATGTCATATTTACTCCTGAAAGAAATATAGCTTGTTTACGAATGTAAATGGAATAAGTTGCTTATTCTATTCTTTTGTAGTGCCTGAGCAATTCTTGAACTTCCCCATGCGGTAAAGCTTTGACCTTAACCTCGTTATGCCCGTCCATATCTTCAGCGGCTACCATTGAATTGATAATCGCCTCTTCTGTTGAAAGAGCCGCGGAGGCCAATAACGGGTCAAGATGATCATTAGATAGGGTTTGAATATTCGAGATTCCCTTTTCATCCTCATGCGTGGCATTAGAATTGGCTGTTGAGAATGCAAGGAAAATATCGCCAGAGCCGTTTCCGCCCATGCTGCCTGTGCGTGCCATTCCGAGCGTCGCGCGTTTTGCCAGTCGTTTGAGTTGATGGGGGAGCAGTGGCGCATCCGTTGCGATGATGACGATTAGCGAGCCGCTTTCTTGTGCGAATGGGTCTTCGCTTTCAGGCCATAGCATCCCTTCTTTTATATGCTTTCCTATTGGCACACCAGCTAATGTGAATTGATGCCTTCGTCCAAAATTGGATTGCACCAACGCACCCACTGTCCAGCCGCCGAGAGTCTCAGAGAGCTTGCGCGATGATGTGCCTGTGCCGCCCTTGAATTCGTAGCAGACCATGCCTGTCCCGCCGCCGATATTGCCCTCTTCGATTACTCCAGTCTTTGCAGAATCCAAAGCCTTCATTACGTGATGCTCTTTCACATGAAAACTGTTCATATCGTTCAGCCAGCCGTCTGCGGTTTCGCCTACTACAGGCAGCGACCATCTTTGATACATGGCATTATGCTTCAACTGCCATGCAATGATCGTATCGCGCACGATGCCGACGCTGTGTGAATTTGTGATCCCAATCGGACCTTCGAGCAGGCCGCCTTCTTCGATCCATGCCGCGCCGGTCATTTCGCCGTTGCCGTTGAATGAATGTACGCCCGCATAAACTGGCGTGTGGTTACCCTTGCCGCGCGGATGGATGACCGTCACCCCTGTCCGCGCTGAGCTGCCTTCGATAACGGTAGCATACCCAACGGTCACGCCTGAAACGTCTGTGATCGAGTTGAATGCCCCAGTTTTGCCATCCAATGGAATCCCCAGATCACGCGCCCGATGCTTCGTCATAAATTTTCCTTTGCGATCTTTACAAGTTGTTTTGCAATGTCTTGCATAATTTCATCCGGTACGCCATCCATTGCCTGCGATTGGACGCGCGTATCAATTTCATCATTGACATAATCCACGACGATCAGTTCCTTTGCCAGCGCAATCTCTGTGCTGAACCAGTCGAGTTTGCAAATGGATGCGATGCGCTTCGTGATGTCCCTCAGCCTGCCCAGGCGATACTGCGACTCTTCCTCCGCTGTGACATTGGCGTAAATGTGCGTAGTCGTGTCCCACCAGCATGGATACGTTTCGCCATTGGCATAGAAGATGCGGAACCACGCCGGCGTGCCTTTGATGATGCGCGGTGTGACATGCGCCTGAAGTAAATATTTTTGTTCAGGGAATTCCATGCGCGCCTGCAAGATTTCCTCAATGGATGATGCTCCGAGGATCACGCCTTCACCGCCGCCGCCATTCGACGGTTTGATGACAAAATTGTCGCCAAGTGGAGTCAGGTCAATTGGCTTAACCACGGGTTCTTCCAGAAATGGCGCCAGCAAAATAGTATAGGGTGTATGAATGCCGCTGTTGATCAATTCAAGGTGCATGGTTGCTTTATCTTCCGACCAGGCTGAGAATTCCAACGGATTGATCCTGCGCGCGCCGAATTCCTGCGCCCAGCGCGGGATCGGGTCGAAGATGGCTTCGCCCTGTCCGCGGTTCAAGAGCGTTTTGAAGGTTGTGATCCCCTTATAAAGCGCTGTGATCGATTCGAGTAAGTTATCCGGTTTGATCTGCCAGAGTGAAATTCCCTCTTCAATGCAGGCGCGTTCCACCATTCCAACAAAGACATCATCATATTCCCAGTACCAGGGCAGGCATAAGTCATATCGCATGGGGCGAATTATAGTCGAAGGTCAATTGGCATTAGGTCACAGGGTTTTGATTTTCGACCTTTGACCATCTTAATCACTGGTAAAATGGACGCACAAAATTCAAATAAGGATAAAAAATGAGCAAAGATACAGTACAGGATGGTCAGGTCGTTACAATGGAATATACATTACGCGTGGATGGAGAAGTGCTTGATTCTTCAGACGGCGTCGGTCCTTTGCAATTCCTCGCGGGTTATGACAACATTGTGCCCGGGCTTGAGCGTGAAATGATCGGTATGAAGATCGGCGAGAGCAAGGATGTTGTGGTTTCACCCGCCGATGGGTACGGCGAGTTCGACAACGAAGCCTTTATGGAAGTGCCGCGCAGCGAGTTCCCGGAAGATATGGAACTCGAGGAAGGCATTGAATTAAACGTGACCGATGAAGACGGCAAAAGTCAATATGCGCGCGTGGAAGGTATAACTGCTGAAACAGTGAATTTGGATTTCAACCACCCTCTCGCGGGCGCGGAGCTGCATTTCAGTGTGAAGGTCACTGCGCTGCGTGACCCCACCGAAGAGGAACTTGACCACGGGCATGTCCACGAAGAAGGACATCACCACTAAAATGAACGGCTCTGTAGTTATATAAAGAATCCTGCAAAGCCTTCCGTATGATTTTAATAAAAAAGAGTTGAAGTTTTTGCTTCAACTCTTTTTTATTTTCCCCTGCCGTTTGATTACTTCTCGAATACCGAAGCCGACAAGTACCAGCCCCAGAAGCACGCCGCCGAAATTGCTTATAAAATCGTAAACCAATTCCCATTGACTTCCAAACCAATATCCAAGGCCGCCGTAGAGCAGGATCCACATGATCTCACCGCTAATATCATAGATCAGAAAGCGTGTGAATTTATATCCACTCCCGCCCGCGATCAAATTTGTTGGAATTGCGATGGCTGTAATGAGCCAGCGCGTGAAAAAAATTGCCAGTCCCGCCTGTTTCTGAAAAGATATGCGCGCATTTCTCCATGTTGGAGATTTTCCGAACCGCCTTTGCATTGCATCTTTTGCATAATGACCCATGCCAAAGCTAAACATATCCCCAAGGATCGCACCGGCTAATCCGATCAATGCCGTACTGGGCCAACTCAATATTCCCTGTTGACTAAATGCGCCGGCGGCGATCAAAACCGCTGATGCGCCTACGGGCAAGCCCAGTGCTCCGAGCATTAAAATTAATCCAACAAGCGGTGAGCCATAATTAATGACTTGTGTGAGAAGAAAATCTGACATGTGTTCGTGTATTATGGCGCGGGGGCGGTCGGTGGCTGCGGGGCTGTTGGCGGAAGCGAAGCCTGATTCGCAAGGATCGTTTCTTTGATCGCGCTCACAACAAACCCGTCTTGACCGGGAAAATACTCATCGTTTATGGTTTTCAGGCTTTTATCATGATCTTTTTGCGGGGGAATATTCAACGCTTCAAAGATGATCTCAGGCGGCACCTGATATGTTCTCGCGATAAACGGAATCGTCATCCAATCACGGATCAGTTCAACATCTGTTTCCACCTTGCCTTGCGGCGGCGGACGATGACCGTGGCCATCGAATTTTTTGAAAGCTCGAAAGGCTCGCATCCCAAAGAATGCTGTGAAAATTATCCCGATGATGATCAGCCCGATCATCATCCAGCGTTGCCTTGTTCGTATTCCTGTCATTGAAGTTAATCCTTCCACTCCAGTTCAAAATCACCGATATGGACGGTATCGCCTTCCTGCACACCTGCTTCACGCAGGGCTTTATCTACACCCAGTTTTTCCATTAATTTTTGGAATCGGCGCAGAGATCCATCGTGCTCCCAATAGGTCATCTTTGCGGAGCGTTCAATGGCTACACCGCTGACTCTCCATTTATTTCCTTCTTCCTGCTGGATCTCGAACTGGTTCGGGTCAACGGGCGGCCGATACACTGGAATTGATTCTTCCAGTTCTTCCGCAGGCAGTTCAGACAGCTTGCGATAGGCGGCGATTAAAATATCACGCGTGTTTGTACGAGCCATCGCAGAAGCGGTGATCAATTCGATTTTTTTCTTTTTGAAACTAGCCTTGATCGTTTTTAATCGTTCCTGTACATCGGGCTGGTCAATTTTATTAAGCACAACGATCTGCGGTTTTTTTGCAAGGTTCGGGTCGAAGAGCGCCAGCTCGCTGTTGATCTGGCTGAAGTCTGCCAGCGGATCTTCACCCAGGCCGTCCACCATGTGAATGAGCACACGGGTGCGTTGAATATGACGCAGGAAATCATGACCGAGTCCCGCGCCTTCCGCCGCGCCTTCGATCAAGCCTGGAATGTCCGCCATCACAACAGTGGTGTCATCATCAATGTGGGCAACGCCGAGGTTGGGTTCAAGGGTGGTGAACGGGTAGTCGCCGATTTTCGGCTTGGCATTCGTCAATGCCGCGAGCAGGGTGGATTTCCCAGCGTTGGGCAGGCCGATGATGCCGATATCAGCGATCAGCTTAAGTTCGAGGCGAAGCATTTTCTCCTCGTGGGGTTCGCCTCGTTCCGCCATCCGCGGAGCCTGGTTGCGTGAGGTGGCGTAATGCTGGTTGCCCAGTCCGCCGCGACCGCCTTTGCATACCAATAATTGCTGACCCGGGGTAGTGAGATCCCCAAGCAGGGAACCGCTTTCGGCATCATAGATGACTGTGCCGGGTGGGACATAAATAATAAGGTCTTTTCCGCCGCGCCCGGTCTTTTCTGAACCGCCGCCGTTCTTGCCGGGGTCAGCCGAAAACTTTTCATTTTGACGAAACGCCGAAAGAGTATTAAGTGTAGCCTTGACCTCAAAAATGACATTGCCGCCCCTGCCGCCGTCGCCGCCATCGGGACCGCCAAGGGGTACAAATTTCTCGCGGCGGAAGTGAACCATTCCGTCTCCGCCTTTGCCTGATTTTACGTGGATATTGACTTGATCTATAAACATGCCTCCATTATACATGCGCGCAGGATGGAATTCCCCTATATTGTGAAACTCAGGATATTTTCCTGAGTTTGTTTTTGTTATTGACCATTCTTGTAGTAAGATTATCGTGTTTAATAAAAAAATGTATGCGATATTGAGAGGCTGAAAATGGAAGAGCAGGATGTTTTTAATGATCAAATGTCCCCTCAACAAGGGGTGTTTTTGATTGTAAACCGCCAAATGATCCCTCTTATAAAAAAGATAACGACAATAGGTCGTCATCTTAGTAACGATCTTGTTTTTCATGAAGAATTTTTATCTCGTTACCATGCTGAAATTATTAATGAGGATGGGAGATACGTGCTGTACGATAAGAATTCCACAAGCGGTACCTTTGTGAACGGTAAAAATATAGAGAAGTGCGTACTTAACTCCGGGGATTTGATATCTTTTGCAAACATCAACATCATGTTTTTAAACAACAATGCCAAGATCCAGATCAAGGCGACCGGAACAACGCAAAACCTGCGCAATCCTTCAGAGACTTGAGGAATTTCAAAATGGATGAGCGTAAAGTCCCGGTGATTCTTGTGATTGATGATGAACCAGCCATTCGACTGGGGATCGTGATCGCGATCCGCAGGCATGGATTTCAAGTCATCGAGGCGGTGGATGGCCGGGATGGTTTGCAAAAGGCCAGAGAGTTTTTGCCGGATGTGATCATTTCTGATGTAATGATGCCGCCTCCGGATGGCTTTGAAATGAAAAAAATTCTAAACGCAGATCCAACGTCAGCTTCAATTCCATTTATTTTCCTTACCGCGCGCTCGAATCAGAATGACCGAATTACCGGCATCCGCGATGGGGCTGATGACTACATTGCCAAGCCTTTTGTTATGGAGGAATTATTAGCGCGGCTGGATGGACTGTTACGGCGGGTCAGTGCTGAGCGGGAGCGGGGCCGGGCGCAAATGGCGGAGATCGCCCACCAGGAAATGGTTAAGCAGCGTGATGAGATCCTGCAGAACTTTCATCATGAATTGCGTACGCCCTTAATGAACATCATGACCCCCCTGGAATTGGCTGTCAATAATAAATTTTCCGATCCTGACATGCAAAGCGAATTTTTGCGAAAAGCGCTTTCAAATGTAGACCGCTTGGATTCGCTTGTTTCGGATATTATCATCCTGTCCAACGCCGATCTTGGGAACCTGAATTCCGTTCGGCAGCGTATCGATCTTGATCTGCATGTTTTGCATCCGATTTATAAACGTCTTGAAAAATACGCTAATAAGAGATTGACCTTTACGCATCATATTGTGAATGGGGGCGAGGTGATGGCTCCACGGAAGGAGTTTACCCACTCAGTTGTACATTTACTGGATAATGCCTTTAAGTACAGCCCTGAAAATGGGAAGGTACACCTGGAAATGATCACCGGCCCCAATGGTGGGGTCAAGATCGTGGTCACCGATGAAGGTCCGGGGATTCCTGAAGAGCAGCTCGATAGGGTTTTTGAAAAGTTTTACCAGATCAGCCAGGGCGATACCAGAGCTTATGAAGGGCTTGGCGTGGGGCTTGCGATCGCGCGGGCTGTGTTCCAACATTTTGGGGGGAGTGTTCATATCGTAAATGGATCGGCGGGCTGTGAAGTGGTCGCTGTCTATCCGGATATTCGGGACGAAGATGTGGTTTATGGACGATAAAGCTATTCCCATCCGCAATTTGCTTTCTGAGATGAAAACAAGGATCGAAAAGCAAAATAAAAGCTGGAATGTCGAGCAGTTTGGGCGGGATCTGTTTGAGCAAACCGGGGAATGCATTTTTATTATTGGCATGGATCTGAATTATTTGGCCGCCAATCAACATGCGCTGACCCTGTTGGGGTATGGCGAACAGGAGATCATTGGGATGCATGTCAGCAATGTCATCTCAATTGGCGAGCTGCTGGAACAGAAAATATCGAGAGGCGATCAGGCGGATATTTACGAGAGGATCCTCAAAAAAAAAGACGGATCCTTGATCCCGGTTGAGATCAGCACCTCGCTTGTTTATGATGGGGATGGACAGCCAAGTTATATTCAAAGCATTGCACGAGATATTTCAGAGCGCAAAGCGTCTGAAAAAATAATAAAGAGGAACAGCCGTATTCTTTCTGTGATCAGTGAGGCGACAGCGCGGTTGTTCCGATCTCCTAACATTGAGTCGGGCATCTCGGAAGTGTTGGAATCTTTGGGACATGCCTTGGATATGTTCTGTTGTGTGATCTTCGAGATCGAGCAATTTTCCGGCACGCCCCAGATAATGGTTCAGTACAGTTGGTCGGAATTCGATGAAAGTGATTTTGATCCCGAAAAAGCCATTCGCCCCTTCGTTAATAGAATGAGTCTCGATCCCAATTCAGCTCTTTCAGAAGTGAAAATTAGCGGTGCAAGGATCGTGCCGGAATATTCCTTTCTGGCGATCCCCATTTTAGGTACTTTTGGATCACAGGGATTTTTGGGCATGTTCGATCGCGACAGCAGCCTTTCGTGGTTGTTGTCAGATTTCGATGTGGTGCAGACCGCGACAAATCTGATCGGCGCGGCGCTGCAGCGAATTCAGTATGAAGAGACGATCCGCTTGAATGAATTCCGCAATCGCATGATCGTGGAATCTTTTCCTGATTTGTTGGTTCGGATCAATGCCGATGGTGTGATCCTCGATTACAACGCCAGCCCCAACCATCCCTTGTTCATTCATCGTGACATGATCACCGGCAGAAAAATCATCGAGACCTGGCCCGAAGGGATTGTCGCCAGAATTTTGGGTGATGAAAACAAGCATTTCTTCACAAGCGACCATTGGCTGGAAGGATTCCAATTGCCATTCAGCAGCAGTGTGTATGAGTCCAGGCTGCATCCGATCAACCCCGGCGAAGCGTTGATCATTGTCCGTGATATCACGGATATGGTTCGCCTTAACGAAATGAAAACGGATTTTATCAACCGCGCTTCCCACGAATTGCGAACGCCGCTCACAGCCGTTATTTTGATGGCCGATCTCATTCAACAGGGTGGAACAGGGGAGGAGTTGGATGAATATTGGCGTATTCTGAGGAATGAACTTGATCGTCAGAAAAAATTAATCGATAGTTTGTTGATGGCGGGGCGGCTCGAGAGCGGCATGGTGAAATTAGACGCGGTACCGTTGGATATTATCCCTGTGCTGGAGGATGCGATCCAGGCGGTCAGGCCGATCGCGAATATGAAATATATTGACCTGATCCTGGACGCACCGCGAGGACCTGTGAATATATTTGGCGATAACGGCGCGCTTCAACAGGTATTCATTAATTTGATCACCAATGCCACCAAGTTTTCACCTGAAGACAGCAAGGTGCTGATTGCGGTTCTTTTTTCGGAAGGATTTGTAAATGTGTCTGTGAGCGATCGCGGGATGGGCATCGCGGAGGATGCCATTCCGCATTTGTTCGAAAAATTCTATCGTGCGAAAAATGTCACGGTCGCTGAAATTCCCGGGAGCGGTATCGGTTTGTATATTGTTAAATCGATTGTAGAGGAATTAGGCGGCGATATTGAGGTCAAAAGCAAGTTGAATAATGGGACTACGTTCATTGTCCGCTTGCGACCTGTGATTTGATCTGTCCTTTAGTATATTCTTCCAGCCGAAGGACCCTGTATCCGATTGGCAATTTTTAATATTTCACTGCCATGTACAGGCCGGCTGAGCAGGAACCCCTGGATTTTGTCGCAATGCCTTGCTTTCAAAAAATCAAGCTGGTTGTTGGTTTCCACACCTTCGGCAACCACCTGAAGATTCATTGTGTGCCCCATTGCAATGATCGCTGTTGTGATTGCATCGCTGTTATTGTTTGCCGCAATATCTTTTATAAATGACTTGTCTATTTTTAGAACATTAAGTGGAAGGTCCTTTAGATAACTGAGAGATGAATAGCCGTTGCCAAAATCATCCAATGCCACGCGAATCCCAAAAGCACTCAATTCATTCAGGATTTTCAGACTGTACTTATAATCTTTCAGGGCTACGCTTTCGGTGATCTCCAATAGCAGTCCATCCGGCGCAAGCCCGCTTTCCGCCAAAATATTTTTGACAGTCTTAACCAGGTTCGGGTCTTGGAATTGACGTCCGGAGATATTTACCGAAACCCATAAATTGGGGTAAGCGGTTTTTCTCCACTCCATTACCTGTGTGCAGGCGGCTCGCAGGACAAATTCACCAATTTGCAGGATGAATCCGGTTTCTTCAGCGACATTGATGAATTCGAGCGGGGCGACCATGCCGCGCACAGGGTGATTCCAGCGCACCAACGCCTCAACCCCCAGCATTTTGCTGTCGGTCATTGAAATGATGGGCTGATATTCCACCAGCCACTCCTGGTGTTCCACCGCATGCCGCAGCTCGCCTTCCAATTCAAGCAGGGCGACAGCGCTGGTATACATGGCCGAATCGAATAATTGATGACGATTCCCTCCCAACGCCTTGGCTCGATACATGGCTGTGTCTGCGTCCCGCAGATAATCTTCCGGTTTGGCATGATTCGCGTCACTGATGGTGATGCCAATACTCGCAGTTGTAGACCGCTTCACTGAGTCAAGCATGGAAGTTGAAACCAGTCGTCCACAGATCCGTTCTGCTACTCGGATGGCGTCACTCGCGTCGTTGACCTCATTGAGCAGGATCGCAAATTCATCTCCTCCCAGCCGCGAGACGGTGTCGCCCGGCCGCATACATTGTTGCAAACGCTGGGCGGTTGCGATGAGGAGTTGATCTCCAACCGCGTGCCCGAGGCTGTCATTGACAACTTTAAAGCGGTCAAGGTCAACGAATAAGACCGCGAAAAGGAGGTTGGGATGCCGTTTTGTATGTTCGATCCTAAGCGTCAGTCGGTCCATGAAGAGCGCCCGGTTCGGTAAGCCGGTCAACATATCGTGAAGGGCGTCATGGGCCAGGCGCATTTCCGCCAGCTTGCGGGCGGTAATGTCTGTTTGCGATCCTGCCATGCGGTAGGCGACTCCTTTTGCATCACGCACTGCCAGTCCACGACAAAGCACCCACACATCGCTGCCATTAATATGCAGGATTCGATATTCGCTTTGAAAATGAGCGGTTTTCCCCTTAATATGGGAGGCAAGGCTTTCCTGAACTTTCTTAAGATCGTTCGGATGAATCCTTTTCAACCATTCATCCGGGTTACTGCCAATTTCTTCCTCCTTGTACCCGAGCATGGCTTTCCAGCGCGGAGAGAAGTAGATTTCGTTCTTTTTTAAATTCCAATCCCAAAGGCCGTCATTCGCTCCGCGTGCGGCCAGTTCATAGCGTTCTTCGCTTTCCCGCAATTTTTTTTCCATACTGTGTTTATAGAGAGCCATTTCAACCGCGATGGCCAATTCATGTTCTTGAAAGGGCTTGAGGATGTATCCGTATGGTTGGGCTTGACTGGCGCGTTCAATGGTGGCCTGATTGGCAAAGGCAGTTAAAAAAATTACCGGCAGATCGAACTGCGTTCGTATTTGTATGGCGGCTTCAATGCCATCCATTTCACCCTTAAGGCCGATATCCATCAGAATCAGATCGGGATGCAGTCCTCTAACTTTTTTTAGCGCGTCTTCTCCATGGTCTGCGTGACCCACTACGGTATACCCCAAACTTTCCAAACTGGTTTGAATATCCAGCGAGATAATGTGTTCATCTTCAACGATTAGTATGTTTGCTTTCGACACATCATTCTCCATCAGGCATTAGAACTCTTTCATAAATGCTCGCGATGGCGGACCGCGAGAGAGATTAATTGACTTTGCAAGAGCACAAACACGAAATCACTTCCTTCTGGTGAGTGTATATCCGGATTCTGAACTGCCGATAAAATCGTTTTCATGCGCGGATCGCGGAAACACTTATGGTGGAGCGGACCATTTTCCGTTATATGGGATTGAATATATGGGAAATTCCCAGTTCTCAACTCTTATTTGTCATTATATTGCATCTGTCTATCAAGATAAATAGAAAAAATGCCAAATACACCAGTTAACAAAATTGTAAGGGTGGAAGTTGTTGTCATAACTGATGTCTATCAGCCTGATGGTAGGGGCATTTCACTGCTCTTGAAGTGTGCAAAGAAATCTTTAATCACTCTCTTTACGGTATCAACTTTTCACTGTGGCTCTGTCATCTGCCGTTTCCCGGTACCCTTCCACCCGGTTTCTGCCGGCAGCTTTGGCTGTGTACAGCGCGTTATCTGCGCAGGTTATTAACTGATCCATGCTTTTTCTTTTTTCATCTATCTCGGCGACTCCGATGCTGAGAGTGGCTGTGACCGGGACTGTCTCTTCCCCGAACGGATAGTCAGCCACGCTCTTTCGGATTCTTTCAGCGACCTGACAGGCTTCACTCAAACCAGTCTCTGGCATCAGCACGATAAACTCCTCGCCGCCATAGCGCGCCGCAATATCTACAGTTCGGATCGAGTTCTTGATCCGCGCGGCGATTTCACGCAGCACCAGGTCACCCACGGAATGACCATAGGTGTCGTTGATGTTCTTGAAACGATCGATATCCACCATCATGATCGAGAGCGTTCGTTGGAAGCGTTGAATGCGCTTAAACTCTTTCCTGGCCGCATCAAAGAAATAACGGCGGTTGTTCATTTCAGTTAATGGATCGGTCATCGCAAGATATTGTGTTTGTTCAAATAACTGCGCGTTTTCGATGGCGATGGCCGCCTGGCTGGCAAAGGCCATGATCCTTTCGGAATGTAGTGGGGTGAAGAACCCGGGCGCTGCGCTGATCACATTGATAATGCCCGCCATGTGCCCGCGGATTTGAATGGGAGCGCTAATAAAGGAGCGGACCCAGCCCATGCCCGCGATCGCGCGCCAGCGTGAGTCGGTCTGCGTATCAGGGATCAGGCATGGCAGGCCTGTCTTGATCATTTCAATTAAAATTGGAGTGTTGATCAGGTTGGCTTGCGTATTTCCTAATTGTGGTTGATTTCCTGTTGTTGGAAATGTGCCGCTGCGTTGAAGGATCTTGCGAACGGAATGCCCCTCGATCAACAAGACCATTGCCGCATCATAGCTGACCAATTTTTCAATGTTGTTGAGCACATGGTTCAAAACTTCATCCAATTTCAATGTGCTGGTTAAGGCCGCGGAAGTATCTAGTAACGCCTCGGCCAATTGTCGTTGTTCATGCTCGACTTGTTCGAGGATCTTGCGCTGTGTGATATTTCGCCCAACCCCTACCAGGCCGGAAATCTTTCCCGACGAGTCTTTTATGGGGGAAAGTGTTGTGTAAACATGCAGCGGGTTTTCTTTTGTGCCGCCAGACCATTCATAGGAGACGATCTCTCCGGATAAGGCACGGTTATTCATTTCTTCATGAATTTTGGCGAAGTTGTCTCCTAATACTTCGCGCGAGGTCTTTCCCAAAAACATTTCCGGGGTCATACCCGCTTTTTCGACCCACGAGCCAAAAACACCGCTATGGCGTTTTTCAAGATCGAGTGTAAAGACAATATCATCCATTGATTCAACCAGCAAACGGAACTTTTCCTCGCTGCGTCTGAGCGCTTCCGCAGCCCGCTTGTTCTCGGTGATATTGATGAATGAAGCCATCATACAGACCGGTTGTCCATCCTTTTTTCTGACAAGATGAGCCGATACTTGAACATCCAAATGGGTCCCGTGGCGATCTTTTGCTGACATTTCGCCGATCCATCCGTCTTTACTGGTTATGGCTTCCATCACCTCGCCGGCCTGGTCTTCAGATTTCCAAAAGGCGATTACCGGCTGCCCCAGTACTTCGGAAATATGCTCGTAGCCCCACAATTTTAGAAAAGCCTGGTTTACATAGGTCAGGCGTCCGGAGAGGTCTGACATGGCAATTGCGTTGATCGAGGAGGCAATTGCAGTTTCTTTGACGATCAACTCTTCCTCTGCCTGCTTGCGCTCACTGATGTCGTGATAAATGGATTGGTATGTTCCATAGGGCATCATTTTTGTATGCATTTCGACTTGAGTAAATGTGCCATCCGGCGCAGAAGATTACGCTCACTGATGACAGTTTCCCCTTTTTGCAGCAGGTCGAATCTGAAGGGTTTATTTTTAATTTCCTGCGGGTCGAATAGCGCACTGACATGCAAACCGATCAGGTTTGCCAAAGTCCTGCCGGTTAAATTCAGCATATAGGAATTTGCCCCAATGATGATGCCTTCATGTGAACCGAGCAGGACTCCATCAGCAGCAAGTTCAATTAACTCACGGTAACGGGTCTCGCTCTGCTTTAACTCTATTTCCGCCCGCTTGCTTTCTGTGATATCGCGGATGATGACTCCACTTAGCGTTTCACGTTCGGTATTGATGGCAAACCCGTTACTTTGAATTATGCGGCGTGCTCCTTGCAGATCTTCGATCTCCCTAACTGTCATTTGATCCGGGTTGCTATACCCAGTTTCTACCGCATGCTTCCACTTATCTTTGTTATCTTCCTCTGAAATTTTAGACTTTGTCTCTTTGGGCCACAAACGGAAAGTGATATCTGCGGCTGACTGCCCGAGGACGTCTGAACGCTTCAAGCCAGTGATTTGTTCCATGGCCGGATTCCACTCAATGATATTTCCACGGCTGTCATTGAGAACGATTCCATCTGATGCGTGCTCGACCACCTTGCGGAACTTGCTCTCGCTTTCGCGCAATTTATATTCCATGCCGTGTTTATAAAGCGCCATTTCAATGGCGATGGTCAGATCATTTTCTTCAAATGGTTTGAGGATGTATCCAAACGCTTCGGCCTCGCGCGCCCGTTCAAGGGTGGATTGGTTGGCGAAGGCGGTTAGAAATATGACGGGCAGATCGAACTGCGCCCGTATTTGGGTCGCCGCTTCGATGCCGTCTATTTCGCCCTTCAGGCCGATATCCATCATCACCAGGTCGGGGCGGAGTTCGGCGGCCTTTAGAATGGCATCCCTGCCATTGTCTGTATGCCCCACGACAATATAGCCGCAGGATCCAAGGGTGGCTTGAATATCCAGAGCAATGATCTGCTCATCCTCGACGATCAATATGCGCGCATTTGACATATTCCCTCCATGACCTACACCTTGAATGAAACCTGAAAAGCTGTTCCAGATGAGCTTTCAACCACTAAAGTGCCGTCTATTTGCTTCACCAAACTATTAACCAATTGTAATCCAAGCGATTTATTTTTTAGGATATCCAACCCGGCTGGGAGCCCAATGCCGTCATCTGCAACTCTCAGGATGAGAGTCTGATCGGGTTCAGCGTGCAGATCAATCCAGATCGATCCGTCTCGTCCATCAGGGAAGGCATATTTCAAGGTGTTGGTCATCAATTCGTTTAGGATCAACCCGCAGGGTACGGCGTAGTCGAGGTCAAGAGAGACTTGATCGGCATGAATGTTCAGGCGAATATTTCCCAGGGTGCGCTGATACGAACGGAAGAGGTCTTTTGTCAGGCTTTGAACGTATTCGGCAAAATCGATCTTTGCCAGGCTTTGTGATTGATACAGTTTTTCGTGGATCAAGGCCATGGAGCGCACCCGCGACTGACTGTCTCGTAAGGCCCGCAGCGTGCCGGTATCTTTAACTTGATCTTTTTGCAGGTTGAGCAGGCTTGAGATGATCTGCAGGTTATTTTTTACGCGGTGGTGAACTTCTTTGAGCAGGACCTCTTTTTCTCTGAGTGTTTCACGGATGCGAGACTCAGTTTGCGTTCGGGTAATAATTTCCTTCTGGGCTTGATCATATAAACGGGAACTCTTGATCGCAGTTGCCACCTGGTTGGCGAAGACACTTAATCCGGATGTGTCTTCTTGTCTAAGGTCGGACCCCCAGACTGCAAGGATCCCAATCACATCCTCTTCACAGATCATGGGCAGGTAACAGGTTGGATCATTTGGATTCATCCCAACCATTTCGAATGAACGTGTAAAGATATCCTTGGGGATATAGGGGAACATCCTGGCAGTGCTTCCGATCATGTCTGGATCCCAATACGGAGCCTTATCAGTGACCGCCTTATCTGTAGGCCATAAATGGCGGGGTATCGTGATCTCTTTTGGCCAAAAGGCACCCAGCTTTTCAGCCCAGGCAGTGATTTCATTTGAAGTTGTAAGATATTCGAGTTTCATTTCCTGCTTGGCTTCATCAAACGTGCCGACCATACAGTTCACGCGGATCTTTTTCAATTCATTGCCCAACGTTTCAAACACCTGCATTAAATCCGATGTGGTCTCCAAACGGGCGGCTACATTGGATAGCGCCATGATGATGTTGTTTGTGCGGGTTAGCTCATTCGCACGTCGGGTTTCAAATTCATAAGCAAGGGCGTTTTGGAGGACGCTGGCCACCTGACTGGCAAAGATGGCAAAAACCGCGCCATCCGATGGATGGAGGTCGACTCCCCAGATTAACATGGCTCCGATCGTCCGTTCCCGCCCAACCAGCGGGAGCATGCATAATTGAGTTTCCGGTTTGAAGCCCAGCATGTGGAGAGCCTTTTTTGCGATCGAATTGGGGATTGCGGGAAACATTCCGCGGATCATATCTCCCGGATCTGAATACCAGACAGGAATGCGCTCCTGGATGGCTGTGTCATCCGGCCAATATTGTTTCGGTACGACGTAGTTTTTTGCCGATACGCCGGCTAATTTCTCAACGGCCTGGATGAGCGCGCGATTAAATGAAAGGTATTGTATCTTTGCCGCGGCTCCGTCCGGGTCAATGGTAACGATCCCGCAATCCAAACCGAGACCCTTTAATTCAGAACCCAGAGTATCAAACATCTTATCTGAATCTGAGGTGATTTCCAAAATGGAGGCCACTTTGGAAAGTGCGATAACGAGACTGTTTACGCGAACCAATTCGGAGGATCGAAGGATTTCTGCTTCATAAAGAGCAGCTTTTTCGATTGACCAGGCAACCTGGTTTGCGAACATATTAAGCGGCGCAATATCGGTTTCGCGAAGATCATCGCCCCATACACCCATCAACCCCAATACCCGCTCCCTGGCTACCAGACGCACAAGGATGGTGGTCACATCCAGTTTTAACCCGATCAGTCCCATGATTTGTTTTATCTTTTGAGAAAACTCCTGGTCTTCAAAAGAGGATATCCCTTTTATTAGTTGATCTCGATAGCTGTTTTCTTTGCCTTCGACCAGTTTGTATAACTTCAAAAAACGATCCCGCTTCAAGCGGTACCCAATGACCCTGTCTCCTAAAAGTCTTCCAATGCCTGCCAGCGCATTTTCTCCGCTATGTACATAGCTGACCACCAATTCATTGGAATCTGGTTCGAGCTGCGCGATAAAGCATTTCAAACCCATTGCATATAATTCACTACCCATAATATCCAGGACCCGCGCTGGTTCAGTTGTTCCCTGAATATTGCCCATTGCTTGTGCCAATGCAGATAAAAAAGAATTGGTATGTTGAAGTTCCTGGGTGCGCTCCTGGAGCGATTTCTCCATCAACTCTCGTTTGGTAATATTTCGCAGTACGACCACCCGCCCGACGGATTCCTGATAGGTGTCGAGTAATTTTGAACTGCTTATATCGTACGTGTATTCCAATCCATCGACCTGCATGGCGGCTTCTCCCACCGGAACATTTATGCCGGATTGGCTGGAAATCAAAGCAGCTCCTTGCGGCCAGATTTTGGAAATATTTTGTTTTAGCGCGTTTTTACTGTCGCTGCCAAGGATGTGTTGGGCTGCAGCGTTTATATCTATAAGCCGATCCTGCTGGTCCAGGATCAAGACTCCGTCCTGCATCTGGTCAATGACCGTTTCGCGTGCGGAAGATAACACACTTCCAAAGCGCAGATCAAAGACGGCCCAAAAGGCAATCAGAGTAATACTTGCAATGGCAAGTTGATGGATTGAAAGGGGCTGAATTGGATGGATGCCGGCCAACTCCAAGGCTGCCACCAACGCCAGGAGATTTGGGCCAACCAGCAAAGGCAGCGCCATCATCCGTAAAACCGGATTCGATTTGGAAAAGAAGCGCAGCAAAACAAGGCTTGAAAATATCGCCACCCCGTAGACAAAAATAATAAAGAGCGATCCCGGCAGCCCGCTTGTAAAGGGGGAAAGCATCAGGGAACCGACAATTTTCATTGCTGTGGGATCCATGACGGACCCTTGGATCCAGAGTGCCGTCATCATTGGCAGGTAAGCGCATGGCAGGGCGATTATCAAGATGAGATTGCGGAGCCGGATCCAGGCTGAATGGCGGGTGAATATAAACACAAATATCAGCCAGAAAACACAGAAAAGGGTATAAAAAAATATCTGGGCCAGAGAAATAAAGTGAACCATTGTGAGCGTTGGTTTGATCCAATACAACAAATACCCGACCAGTTCAAGCGCCTGGCTGAACAGGATCAATCCGGCCCAGAGCGCCAACCCTGTTCGATATCGAAGGACCAAATAAAGCCCGGCTTCGATCGAAGTGAGAATCGAAAGGAAAATTATGGATAAAATAAAATAATAATGAACAGGAATCATGCTTTCTGTTTCCTTTGGATGGAACTTATACCGCTATTGCCAAAATTTCCCGGATTAGTCTGAGCATCCATCGCGACGATGCCTTTGTCCTCAAAGATCAATGCGCGCTTTTGACATATTCCTTCCATGACCTAGACCTTGAATGAAACCTGAAAAGCTGTTCCAGATGAGTTTTCAACTACTAAAGTGCCGTCAATTTGCTTCACCAGACTATTGATTAATTGCAGCCCGAGTGAATTGTTCTTTAGGATGTCCAACCCTGCGGGGAGGCCCACACCGTCATCCGCGACCTTCAGGCTGAGAGTCTGATCGGGGCCAGCCCGCAGCTCGACCAGGATGGATCCGTTTCGTCCATTGGGGAAGGCATATTTCAAGGCGTTGGTCATCAGCTCGTTCAGGATCAGGCCGCAAGGTACGGCATAATCCAGATCCAGAGAAACTTCATCCACTTGAACATTCAACTGGATATCTCCCAGCGTACGCTGGTACGAGCGGAACAGGTCCTTTGACAGGCTTTGCACGTATTCGCCAAAGTTGATCTTTGCCAGGCTCTTGGATTGATACAGCTTCTCGTGGATCAAAGCCATGGAGCGCACACGCGCCTGGCTGTCACGCAGGACTCGTAATGTGCCGGTATCTTTGATCTGATTGGACTGCAGGTTGAGCAGGCTGGAGATGATCTGCAAATTATTCTTGACGCGGTGATGGATTTCCTTGAGAAGCACTTCTTTTTCATTGAGCAGTTCGGTTTGTTCGTCAAGTTTATTTTGTGTTAATTGGAGCAGGCGCGCATTCTCGATCGAGTAACTGGCTTTGTCGGCAATGGTTTTCAATAAAGTGATCTGTTCGGGTGTAACTTGTATCTCGTGATTGAAATCGTACAACTCGATCACGCCGATGCGCTCGGTTCCTTTTTGCAGGGGAAAGATGATCAGTGATTCTACGTTCATCCTTTCGACCCCGTCGAATACCACAGCTTCGGTTGAGGTTTGTTTTGAGCGCTGGAAGGTGATCGTATTACCCTCGTCAAGTGCCTGACGCCAGGTATCCAGGTCGGGATTGAAACGCGTGCCTGTGCCTGTATCCCAGGTGATATAAGAAGAGACTGCAAGATTAAAGATCTTGTTATTAGGCTCATCCCATTCTGAAAAAGAACAAACCTCCCCTCCAGTGGTTTGAATTAGAGCTCTTTCTATTTCAAATAATTCTTTGGGTTCATTTGCCGATAAGGGTTCTTTAATGGAGGGTGCTGCGTTCGTTAAAATTTCCTGGCAGTTGAGCAAATCCTGCGTGGTAAAAAGTTTATTCTTCTTTGTCGTGGCAATTTCAACCAGTCCGATGATTTTCTCCCGGGCATAAAGTGCAAGGATAATGACAGCGGTCCTTTTTAACTGGTCCATCCATTGTTTCTCTTCGGCTTCGAAATCGCCCTGTAAAATAATAGGGTTGCCCGTCAACAGCACCTGGTTGGATTGGGGGTAATCACTCATTGAATAGGAATCCCGCAGGTCTTCACGCCAAAAAGTCCTTGAATCGTCCAGCCGACCAATTACCGAATTAGTCTCTTTGTCCCATTCTGAAATGAAACAGCTCTCGAACCCGCTGAGCTCGAGCAGTTGTGAAGCGAGAGTGTGCATCACTATATGGAAATCGAGGGATGATGAAGTAGCTTCGGACGCTTTTAATAAAATGTCCAATTCGCGCGCGCGTTGGGATTCGTATTCATAGGCGATCGCTTTTTGACGGGCATCTTCCGCCTGTCTGCGCTCGCTGATGTCGCGGGTTACGCCCAACAGCCCCACGGGCTTGTCTTGTTCATCCAGCATGAATGAGACCTTGGCTTCAGTCCATACGGTTGATCCGTCCTTTCGAATCCATTCCAATTCGAGGGAACTCGAAGCGCCTCGCAGAGGTTCCTTTGGCTCTGTTTCGAGTTCCATCAGGATCTGGGAAAAAAATGATAATGCGAATTGTGCTGATTCTGGCGTCATGCTTTGAAAGATGTTTTTTGTAAGCACCTCTTCGGCGGAGTAGCCAAATAATTTCTGGACAGCCGGACTGACATAGTTCATTTGCATATTCATATCTGCCGCCCAGATCACATCGCTGGCATTTTCAGCCAGGATGCGGTAGCGCTGTTCGCTCGCGCTAAGTTCCATTTCCATTTTTTTGCGTTCCGATATATCGCGGCTGGAGAGGACTGCGCCTGCAAACTCACCCTGGGGGTCTGTCAAAATGCTGGCGGCGCATTCCATCCATAAATATTTTCCATTGGCATGCTTGTAACGAAGTGCAAATGGTTGGGGTCTGACCTGATCCGCGACAGCCTGGGAGAAAATTGTCAGCGCTTCAGCCATATCGTCCGGATGGATGCGTTCAAAGATCATTTCACCAAACAATTCAGCAGGTTCAATTCCAAGAACCCATTTCACCGAGGAGCTGGAGTATTGAATGATTCCATCCGGCCCGATTTGTGTGATGATGTCGTACATATTGTCGGCGATTCGCCGCATGTTGGCTTCACTGGATTGCAGGGCTGTCGTCTGCCTGTTCACTTCTGCCCGTTGTTCCTGCAGGCTGACAGCCATCGCATCGAAGGCAGATGCTGCCTGACCGATCTCATTTTTTCTGATCATATTAATGCGATGGTTCAGATCACCCTGTCCAACTCGATCCGCTCCAATGATCAATTGTTCCATGGGTCTGGTGATCAAAGACTGCACGAAGCGTGCCACGATAAAACTCGCGACGAGCAGGAGCAGGAACGCTTCGGTGCCCAGCACAAATATCGCTGTCTGGCTGTATGCAAAAGCTTCCGGTTGGGCTAATTCTGTGATCACGATCCAATCTGTCCCAGGTATGGGCGAAGTGGCGGCTACAACTTCTTCGTTATGAAAATCTCTATATGAACCAGACCATATCGAATTCGGCGCATTGAGGATCGCTGATAATTCAGGGCGCCCTATAAGAGTTTGTCTTGCGAGAACAAATTCCGAATTGGTGTGTGCAATGATATTCCCTGCATGAGTAATAACGATCACCTCGCCGGATTTACCGAAACGAATATCCTTAACCACTGTCCAGAGGATGTCCATTTGGATGCGGGCGGCGACCACTCCTTTGTCTGCGCCTGGAATAGCCATGATGAGATACGGCCTATCATTCGCGGACAACTGCACATCGCCGATATAGGTTTCCCCCTTCCTGGCTTGCAAATACCATTGCGATTGGGGGATGGTGATCAGATTTGCCAGTATTGGTTTATCCTGCGCACCGCTTGCGATCACGTTCCCTGCCCCATCCATGCGGATGATTTCCAATATAGCCGTGTTTTCTTGAAGCAAGGCGATTAGTTCATCTGAATCCGTTGCAAGTTGGTCCGGTGAAACAATACTGATCACAGTCAGGGCATCCTGCACACGCTGAATAAATCCACTCACGGTCCCGGCGGCATTGCGGGCGGCTTCACTCTGTCGTCCGCGCCAGGCTGCGCTTTCCGTGCGGTTCACAAAATAGAAGACACTGAGGGAAAATATGACCAGCGTGATAAGCAATGCCCCGCTGACGAGGGACATGACTTGTCCGCTTAGGTGGTATCGTGAAAATGGGAAAAAGTTTTTCAGCATAAATTGGCTTTATGGAGCGGTTGAAAATCGCTCCCAAATTTCATCGTAAAGCTGCTGGCCTTGAGTCGAGAGTGGCAGGATCAACTCAGCGTTGAGGAGGTCTTCATTCGGCGGATAGATCAGCGGGTTTTTGAGGATCTCCGGATCGATAAATTCATAGGCGGCTTCATTGGGTGTGGCATACAGGTTTTCGTTAACGATTTGAGCATTGATATCTGCGCGCATTAGAAAATTCAGGAATAATTCGGCGGTGAATTTGTTTGGGCTGTTTGCCGGAATGACGAAGGTGTCGTTCCATAACATGGCGCCTTCCTTGGGAATACATAATTGATGGCAGGGTTATTTTCCTGGCCATCAAAGCGTCGCTGGCATAGCCCATCGAGATGATTGCCTGGCCATTAGCCAGCATTCCATTGAGGTGGCAAGATTGGGATCTTCCAAGGGATTATATTTGGTTTGAGTTCGAGTAATCGGTCCATAAGCCTCTTCCAATTCTGCTGGATCTTCGGAGTTGGCCGAGTAGCCCAATGATTTTAAGGTCAGGCTGATCACTTCGCGGGGTTGTCCCATCCAAAGACCGACTTGTCCCGCGTAGCGTGGATCCCAAAGGTCAGCCCAGCGGGTGACTGGTTCTGCAACAAGGTCACTGCGGACGACCAGGCCAGTGGTGCCCCAGGTGTTTGGGATGCTGTAGTGGTTGCCTGGATCGTAGGCCAATTCGCGGAAGTTGGCGGAAAGATTTTTCGAATTGTCCAGGTTTCTTTGATCCAGTTCAGCCAGGAGGTTCTCTTTTGTTAATTGCGGAATAAATCGGCTCTCCATGACTACCATGTCATAGATTTGCCCGGCCTTATATTCGCAATGGCTTCTTCCTGGGATCTGTTTGCCAGAGGTATTGCAGTGGGGGTGGGTTGAGGTGTTGGACTGCCGCAGGCAGTAATCAGGGTCATCGTCAGCAAGCTGAGGAGAATTCGAGACAGTACCAGCTGCCAGTTTAGAAAGAGGCGCGCATTGTAATATTTTCCCGATGTCATGGGTTGACTTCCATAAAAGATGACCAGACTTCATCATAAGCCGGCTTGCGGCTTTTGTGAGTGGGCAGGATAATTTCAGCATTTTGCATTTGAGCATTGTCTGGGAAGATGACCGGGTTGTTAAGGATTTCGGGAATAATAAACTCGTCCATGCCGTCAACGGCCATTGGGTAGTAACTCTCATTGACGATCTGGGCTGCAATTTCGGGCTGTAAAATAAAATTGAGGAATAACTCTGCGCCGCGCGGGTTGGCGGCATTGGCGGGGATGCAGAAATAATCCGTCCATAAGATGGTGCCTTCTTCGGGAATGATGTATTCGATCGGTTGAGTTGATTCCTGTGCCAGCATGGCGTCATAAGCCCAGCCAAAGGCGATTTCCAATTCTCCGGTCTCTAATAAGGGAACTACTGAAGCATTGGTGTTTGAGATGATCAATGAGTTGGGCTTAAGCTGTAGCAGGGATTGGCGCACTTCCTCCATTTGAGCAGGATCTTCTGAATTTGCTGAATGCCCCAGCATCTTTAGGGTGATGGGAATCAAGGAATCCGGGATCGGCCAAACGCCCACCTTGCCCGCAAATGTGGGATCCCATAGATCGCTCCAGCGGGTAATGGGTCGGTCAACCAGGTCTGTGCGAAATAAAATACCAGTTGTGCCCCAATGGAATGGAATTGTATATTTATTGCCCGGGTCAAAGGCCAGGTCGCGGAAATTGGCGGAGACGTTTTTGAAATTTAGTACTTGCGCGTAATCAATGGCTTTGAGCTGGTTCTGTTCTACTAATTCCGGGATAAATTCAGGTTTTAATACCACCAGATCGTAAACATTTCCCGCCTGCATATTGTCAAACGCTTCTTCCTGCGATTCATAGGTGACATATTTAACCGTTACGCCATATTCTTTCGCAAAAGCGTCCAGCACAGACTGCGGCATATATTCCACCCAGTTGTATAGGATCAATTCCTTCGGAATGGGTGGTTCTTTGGGGGCGCAGCCTGGCAAAATCAAGCTGAGAAAAACCAAAACAAGCAGGCAGTTGCGCAACTGAAAATTAAGTTGAAAGGGTTTATCCATTGTGAATTTTCTCCCAAAAACTTTTCTGCCATTATATACCCAACTTTGGCACGTGGAGAATTTGTTTGCATATTTGTAACTAAAGCGTTATTAGAATTGTAAGGTTTGTTTAAGAGCAAAATGGAACATCGATAAAAGCAGAAAACGCTGATTTTCGAAAATCAGCGTTTTCTGCTTCCACCCTGCTGACATGGGGCCGGAAATTAAATGGGTAAATTATGGATCTGTTGTCCGCTTGTCTTAATCAATCTTCGTCAACAAAAAAGCGCAGACGGCTTAAGGTGCTCCATTCGGTAGTCTCATCTTCGTATTCAACCTCAACGCGGTCGCCGTCTACATCGAGAACTGTCACATCGTAATATAAATTATCCTGCGTTGACTTGCATTCAACTTCATCGTCAACCTCAACGATAAATTCTTCAAGATATTCGGCGTTAGTCCATTCTTCCTCGCCAGTGTCAAAGCGGATAAATATATCTTCGCCATCGAGTGCAATGATCGTGGCTGGGTAAAAATATTCATCCTCATCCCAAAATGCGAACGCGCGGTTTCCTTCAGTCCAATAGTCCATTGTTATCATCCTTTTTTTGATTTGATTTGTTACCATCTTACATTGCAATTCAGCCATTTATAGCCTCTCAAAGAAAAAGAGTCGGGTGAATTCTATCACCCGACTTCCATTAATTCCTAATAACTAATTTACTTCTTCTTTCCAAACTTCTTCATCAAAACATCCTGCAAGGTCGGCTGACCGATCTCCTGCAGTTCATATCTCACGCGCTGACTTGGCTTCGTGATCTTCATCACGCGCGAAAGATCGATCGGCGTACCGATGATGACCAGATCCACATCAGAGGCGTTGATCGTCTCTTCGAGGTCTTTGGTCTGCGCATCGCCGTATCCCATCGCGGGGAGGATCGGTCCAGTCTTCGGATACTTGACGTAGGTCGCTGCGATCGATCGCACCGCAAACGGACGCGGGTCAACGATTTCTTTTGCGCCGGATCGGCGGGCGGCAATATATCCAGCGCCGTAGGCCATCTCACCGTGAGTGAGGGTCGGGCCGTCTTCGATCACCAATACGCGTTTGCCCTGGATCGCATCGGGGTCATCCACGAAGAGGGGAGAGGCGGCTTCAATTTGAGTCGCGGTCGGGTTCAGTTTGCGAAGGTTCTCGCGCAGCTTTATCACGTTCTCTGCATCGGCGGTGTCCACCTTGTTGATGACGAATACATCCGCCATGCGCACGTTGGTCTCGCCTGGGTAGTAGGTTGACTCGTGTCCAGTGCGGTGCGGGTCAGCGACGACGATTTGCAGGTCAGGCACATAGAATGGGAAATCGTTGTTGCCGCCGTCCCACAAAATAATATCCGCTTCAGCTTCAGCCTTGCGAATGATCTTCTCGTAATCGACGCCTGCGTAAATGATCACGCCACTGTCGATGTGCGGTTCGTATTCCTCGCGTTCTTCGATGGTGCATTGATATTCATCGAGATCGTCATAAGTTGCGTAGCGCTGTACTTCCTGCGCGACGAGATTCCCATAAGGCATTGGATGACGAATGGCTGCAACTTTGTATCCCATTTCTTTGAGGATTAAAGCCACACGCCTCGTTGTCTGACTTTTGCCTGATCCCGTCCGAACGGCACTGATCGACACAACTGGCTTGGTCGACTTCACCTGAGTATTGTGTGTGCCCATGATGCGGAAGTCCGCGCCCGCGGCATTGACCATGCTGGCTTTGTGCATCACATATTCATGGGGCACATCACTGTATGAAAAGACAACCTGCTCCACGCCGTATTTCTTGATGAGGTCAAGCAGTTCTTCTTCGGCGCGGATCGGGATTCCCTCGGATATAGTTCTCCCGCGAGTTCGGTTGGGTATACGCGGCCTTCGATATCTGGAATTTGGGTCGCGGTGAATGCGACCACTTCATAATCCTTGTTCCCACGGAAGAAGGTGTTGAAGTTGTGGAAGTCGCGTCCTGCGGCTCCCATGATGAGTGTTTTGATAGGCATATTGATCTCCTATAACTAAGCCGCACTGAGGACAGTGTCCGAGACTCCGCTTGGGTTTTGAGTCTTTTCGTTTTTACCCAGCACGACGTAATACACAATAATTATAAGGAAAACAGGCTAAACGCATAGAGAACGTTTAGCCTGTTTTTTACATGACCTCTGGCGCTTGAATGTCCAGTAAGCGCAGCGCATTTTCTATTGTTTGCCTGGCCGCCATCACCAACTGCAAACGCGCATTTCTTATTTTTTCATCTTCGGTCTGCAATACATTCACCGCATGATAGAAGGAGTGGAATGCATTCGCCAGATCGTACGCGTACGCCGCCATCACCAGCGGACGATACTCATTCGCCGCCTGCTCCACCGTCTGCGGGAAGCGCGAGATGAGTTCGATCAATTCGATCTCGTGCTTTGTTAATTCATAGTCGAAGGTCAAGGGTCGAAGGTCTCGACTTTTGACCATTCGACTCTTCGACCTTCGACTTCTTAAGTATCGAGTTCGCCCTTACATACGCATTTTGAATGTACGGACCAGTTCGTCCATCGAAAGATAAGGCTTCGTTGATGTCAAAGACAATATCCTTGTTGTTGTCCACTGAAAGCATGGAATATACCAACGCGCCCATGCCGATCTGATAGGCGATCTTTCCGCGCTCTTCAATTGGAATATCTGCGCTCTTTTCAGTTTCCACCAAAAGCACGCGCTTCACAGCTTCATCGGCTACATCCTTGAACAGCACGACCCGCCCGCGCCGCGCGGACATGGCTCCTTCGGGCAGGCTCACAAAGCCATAACCAAGGTGATAGCACTTCTCAGATTGCGGGAAGCCCCATAGTTTTAGAATGGCAAATGCCTGTTGCAAATGCAGTGCCTGACGTGAATCAACCACATAGATCGAGCGATCCACATGATGCTGTTCAAACTTGACCTTCGCCAAAGCCAAATCTTTTGTCAAATATAAGGTTGTGCCGTCTTTTCGCAAAAGGACATTCGTGCGATATTTTTCTTTTGTCAGCCCAAGTTTTTCGTCGATCTTTACGATCACCGCGCCGCCTTGCGGACGTTCATCGGTGGCAATGTCTCTTGCGATCAATTCATCCACAATGACTTTGGACGGTTCGTCTACATCGCTTTCGTAGAACCACACATCCATTTTCACATCGAGCATTTTTAATACTTCGCGCAGTTCTTCCAAACTCCACTCGCGGGTTTCGCGCCATAAATTTCGCACGTACTCATCGCCCGCATCCCACTTGCGATACATCTCGCGCCGTTCGGCATCGTATGCTTCGCGTTTGGCGGTTTCTTCAGGAGTTTCATTTTCCTTCTTTTCGAGCATGGCTGTGGCTTCCACATAAAGTTTCGCCAGCCATTGACCGCGCTCATGCACGCCTTCAGGTTCCTGTCCCTTGTAGAGTTTGTCATAGATCCACATCACGGTGATGACGCCGAGTCCCAGGTCACCGGGGTACGAGGCGCGGATCGTTTCAAAGCCTGCGAACTCCACCAGCCGCGCAAGCACTTCACCTAAGATCGTATTTCTTGCGTGTCCAATGTGGAAGGAGTGATGCGTGTTCGGCTGGGCATACTCAACCATGACTCGCTCATTTTTTTTTGCACCCCGCCCAAAGTTAAGACCAGAAGCGAGCACTTCATCCACAACTCGACTCGCGTAAGCGGCAGTCGAAAAATATAAATTGAGATATCCCTTGACCGCGTCGATACGGCTGATGCCGTCCACGCTTCCGATCTGCGCCTTGACCTGCTCGGCCATCTCCTGCGCTCTCTGCGGGACGGGTTTTCCGCCCTTGCCGGCGCGCGCTTCATTGGCGGCAGTCTGGAAGAATGACGTTGCAAAACCCCATTCACCGGAAAAGGGGATGGGCTGCCATTTAAGTTCCGCCAGCGGAATATCGTTCGCGGCGCAGAACTCTTTTATTTTTGCTTCGATGATTTGCTGTTCTTGTGTAAACATAATTTGGATTATAGCCTAGGGTAATAAAAATGGGACCGCCGATTAATGGCGCTCCCATTTAATGACTTGCATATTAACTGCGGTCTTATTTCTTTGCAGTTTTCTTCTTTTTTGGGAGCGGTTTCCTCAACAACAGGAGGCGCGGCAATGAAAGCGGCGAGGCGCTTCATAAGACGGCCCTTGCGGCGGGATGCGTTGTTGGGGTGGATGACGCCTTTCTGAGCTGCTCTATCCAGAGTGCTGATTGCCTTCAGAACTGATTCTTTTGTGTCAGGTTCGTTCTTTGCAAAAGCCTCACGCGCGGCTGTAATGGCGGTGCGGGCGGCTCCACGATAATTGCGATTCTTAACACGGCGCTTTTCGTTCTGACGATTGCGTTTGATTTGTGACTTAATGTTAGCCAAGGTCTTCCTCCAAAAAATAACTACTTTTCTTTATTGACAGCGCTGTATTTTACATGAGGGGTGGGTATTTGTCCAGTAATTTAATTGTGCAATTCTAAAAACTTGTCCCGCGTTTTTCAATGCGGGACAAGCCGGGTTTAGTTGATGGGAGTAAATGTCACAGTCGGGCTGGGCGTACCAGCCCCGGGCGTCACTGGAGTGCTGGTGGGTGGGCGGGTCGGCGTTGCCGTGATCATATTTACAGGAATTACCAGTAACTGGCCTACAAAAAGAGCATTGGGGTCAGTCAGTTTGTTTTCCTCGATGATCGCTTCCTCAGTGCTGTTGAATTTTGCAGCGATTACCCCAAGCGAGTCTCCCGCTTGAACTATATAATCAAGTTTTGTCCCTCTGGGGAGATTATCCGGGATCGGGGTGGATGTGGGCAGTGGAGCCCCGGGCGCAGGCAGCAGAATCACTTGACCAGGCAGAATATTCAGAGTTGCTGGATCTACCCCGACCGGGAAACCTTGCGGGCTTGTTCCGCCAAATGGATTAAGCAGCAAGATCCACGCGACCCCGTCATTGCCGAGGTTGAATTTGTCAACAATAAGTCCCAGATAGTCGCCTTCTTGAACAGTATAATTAAAAGGCGTTGAAAACGTCGGAGTGGGCGTGATGGTAGATGTTTCTGTGGCAGTCGGGGTATTTGTCGGTGTGGTCGTATTGGTTGGTGTGAATGTCAGGGTCGGGGTGGCGGTCTCGGTGGCGAAGAACGTGCTGATCGGCTTGCTTGGGCCGGCCAGCCAGAGGACCAACAGGATCACTCCTCCTAAAACAAGCAGCCCGGCAACAATAAATATAATACTGGGTCTGTTGCGCTGTAACTTGCGCTTTCGGAGGGAATTGATACTGCTTGATGGTGAAGACGAAATCGGAGGTCTGTTATTCATGAAATCGGTTCCTTTTACACTGCGTTTTTTCAAAGGGAATTACTCTTTGACGCACTGTAAAGAGATTCTACCTGAAAAATGAAGGTTGTGCGCGGATGGTTTGAATGGATGACAATATATTCTGTACAATCCCTTTCAAATTTGGACGCGGTTTTATATACGGAACAGGTAAATAATTTAATTTCTTTGTTCCCTGTTTCCTTTTTGCACCTACTTCATGTGCGCTTTCAAATATTTTCCCGTATATGATTCCTTTACCTTCATGATCTGTTCAGGCGTTCCTTCTGCAATTAACTCACCGCCACCCTCGCCGCCCTCGGGACCAAGATCAATGAGCCAATCCGAGATCTTGATGATGTCAAGATTGTGCTCAATGATCACAACCGAGTTGCCCGTATCCACCAATCTTTGCAATACTTCGATCAGTTTGTGGACATCGGCAGCGTGCAGGCCAACCGAGGGCTCGTCCAAAACATAAAGCGTGCGGCCTGTTGCCCGGCGTGACAATTCCTTTGATAGTTTCACGCGCTGCGCTTCGCCGCCCGAAAGGGTCGTGGCGGGCTGACCGACACGCACGTATCCCAGTCCCACTTCCTGCAATAGTTTCAACTTATTCTGCATCGGCGGATAATTTTTAAATTCCGAGAGCGCGTGATCAACCGTCATATCAAGAATGTCTGAAATGCTGTATTGATCGTGGAACATCACCTGCAAGGTTTCGCGATTAAATCGTTTTCCATGACAAATATCGCAGGGCACGTATACGTCAGGGAGGAACTGCATTTCGATCCGCAATTCGCCCTGTCCCTGACAGGCTTCACAACGCCCGCCATGTACGTTGAACGAGAATCGCCCGGGTTTATATCCGCGCACTTTGCTTTCAGGTAATTCCGCGAACAGTTTGCGGATCTCATCGAACAGCCCGGTATAGGTCCCGGGGTTGGAGCGCGGCGTGCGGCCGATCGGCGACTGGTCAATATTGATGATCTTATCCAGATGCTCGATCCCTTCAATACGCTCATGTTCGCCGGGGCTTGTCCGCGCGAACATCAACTTTGCCGCCAGCGCGTTGTACATAATATCGCTCATCAACGTGGACTTGCCCGACCCGGAAACGCCCGTGATGCAGACCATTTTTCCCAAAGGGATCGAGACATCAATACCCTTTAAATTGTTCGCCGTCGCGTTGACGATTTTCAGCGATTTACCGCTGCCTTCGCGCCTCTTCTTCGGGACTGCGATCTGCTTGCGCCCCGAGAGGTAGGCACCTGTCAGTGACTTTGGGTGCGCCAGGATCTGCTGCGGCGTGCCTTCTGCGATGACCTCTCCGCCATGTTCGCCGGCGGCTGGTCCGAGATCGATGATCCAATCTGCTTCGCGAATGGTTTCATCGTCATGTTCAACGACCAGCACTGTATTGCCCAGGTCGCGAAGTCCCTTGAGCGTTTCCAGCAGACGCGCATTATCGCGCGGATGTAAACCGATCGAAGGCTCATCCAAGACATACAACACACCGACCAGGCGCGAGCCGACTTGTGTTGCAAGCCGAATGCGTTGTGCCTCTCCGCCGGATAAAGTAGTGGCTGAGCGGTTCAAGGTCAAATAATTCAATCCGACATTTACCAGAAAATTCAGCCGCTCGTGGATCTCTTTGATGACCCTTTCAGCGATGGTCTTTTGCTTTGAAGTCAGTGGAGAATTCTTGCCGGAGATCTTCTTCACCCATTCCAGCGTGGTCGATACAGGCCAGGAATTCGCTTCCACAATATTGACATTGTCCACGGTCACTGCCAGTGCGGCCGGGTTTAATCTCTTGCCGCCGCAGGTGGGGCACGGGCGGTCGGACATGAACTCGCTGATCTTCTCGCGGATATATTCTGAATTCGTTTCGCGATAACGCCGTTCGAGATTTGTGATCACGCCTTCGAAAGCACGCGTGAATTTGAATTCATTGCCGTTGGCGTTCTGATAGGTCATCTGGATCTGTTTGTCGCCAGTTCCGTACAGAACGATCTTTATTTGATCTTTGGGCAGATCCTTGACGGGTTTATCCAGATCTATCTTGTAAGCCTTCGCCGCGTTGATCAGACTCTGCCAATAGTAGCCGCCCTCCACTTTGGGGCCGCTCCATTCCATGCTGACGATCGCGCCGTCATTAAAGGAAAGGCTGTCGTCGGGGATCATGCGGTCCGGGTCGATCTCCAATTTTGAGCCGAGACCCTGGCAATCCTGACATGCCCCCTGGGGGGTGTTAAACGAGAATGTGCGCGGTTCGATTTCATTGATGCTGACGCCATGCTCGGGGCAGGCAAGATGTTCGGAGAATTGCAGGTCTTCTTTTTTATCGACAAGGTGGATCGTGAGGTAGCCTTCGCCAAATTTGAGCGCTGTTTCAATGGAATCGGTCAGGCGGGTAAGGGCGGCTTTTTTCTCTTCCTTATTTCCCTCGTGTGAAATGACGAGACGATCAACCACAGCCTCGATGGTGTGCTGTTTGTAGCGGTCGAGTTCGATCTCATCGTCCAGTGAATGGACATTCCCATCCACGCGGACACGGGTGAAACCAGCCTTGCGGATCTCCTCAAAGACCGCCTGGTAGGTCCCTTTGCGTGCGCGCACCAATGGAGCGAGAATTAAGGTGCGCGAACCTTCGGGGAGTTTGCCCACGTTATCAACGATCTCCTGGGCAGACTGCTTGACCACTTCACGTCCGCAGACAGGACAGTGCGGGATGCCCGCGCGCGCAAAGAGCAAACGCATGTAGTCGTATATTTCGGTAACTGTACCAACCGTTGAACGTGGATTATGACTCGTGGATTTCTGGTCAATGGATACGGCGGGGGAGAGGCCGTCAATGTAATCCACATCGGGCTTGTCCATTTGACCGATGAACTGGCGCGCATAGGCGGAGAGTGACTCGACGTAGCGTCTTTGTCCTTCCGCAAAGATGGTATCAAATGCGAGCGACGATTTGCCTGAACCTGATAGACCTGTAATAACCACAAACTTATCGCGCGGAATTTCCACCGTGATATTTTTTAAGTTGTGAACACGTGCGCCGACGACGCGAATGACATTAGCTGACATACATGCTTCTCCTTGGGATGCCTGATTGTAGCACAAATGTTTTATTTTTACTGTAAATATCCTGTCTTACCTCAGGGCTTTCTCAAAGTCCGATTTATGTCGCTCTGAGGGAGCGTGCTCGCCGCGACCTACACTTGCGCCGCGCGCCAGTGCGGTGAGAGTCTCTTTGCTGCGCTCAGGGTGACATATCGCGTTTTGCCAAACTACTTTTAGAAAGCCATACGTCACACCTGCACTGGCAGACGGGGACTCCTAAAGGGAGAAAATATTAATTGGCGTGAATCAACTTTCAATTAAGTGTGAGACGCATCCTTTATCAGTGAAATGCTTGAAATTGAATTGAAATGCCGCGTGATATACTCAGTGCAACTTCTCAAATCCGGCGGGGTTATATTTTCAAACCCGCCGGTAAGGTTTTAAACTTGCCGGACTTGGAATTCAACGAAGAAGAGATTTTATCACTCGCTTCACAGGGCGACCGCGATGCTTTTGGTCAACTCTATGAGCGTTATGTGGAGCGTATTTTCAATTATGTGTATTACCGCACAGGGAATACACACGATGCTGAAGATCTCACTGCGCGTGTGTTTCAACGGGCGATGAATCATATTCAGAAGTACACTGATCGCGGCGTGCCATTCTCCGCCTGGTTGTATCGGATCGCGCATAACCTTGTTGCCAACTGGCATCGCGACGGCAGCCGCAAGCAGGAAATCCCGTTGGACGACCTGCCCATCCTTCCAACCAAGGGTGACCACCCGGAGAAAAACCTGGTTCGCTCACAGGAACAGGATGCCTTATTGCGAATGATCCGAAAACTGCCCGCGGAGAGACAGAATCTCTTAATTCTGAAATTCGTTGAGGATATGTCAAATGCGGAGATCGGTGCGATCATGGGTAGAAGTGAAGGTGCTGTAAAGAGTCTTTACCACCGCACGCTTTTGGCTTTACGAGATCAATTGGAAGATCATAACCTTAACCTTGAAGGAGAATGAAACATGATGCGAATTTTGACCGACGGTGCCGCAGACGTCCCTGAAGGATGGAAAAAGGAATTTGATATTCAAATCATTCCCATTAATGTTCACTTTGGGGAAAAAACCTATATTCAAGATGTTGACCTGAAGTTGGATGATTTTTATAAATTGGTCGGCGATAAAGCAAACGCATTCCCCAAAACCTCCCAGCCTTCCCCGCATCAATTCGTGGAATATTATAAGAAGAATTATCAACCGGGTGACACTATTTTATCGATCCATGTCACCAGTAAACTCTCAGGCACGTATGCCTCCGCGGTTGCGGCAGCTGAAGAGTTGAAGGGAACATATAACATCATTACCTTTGATTCCTTGGCTGGTTCAATGGGTATCGCTCATCTCTGCCGCACTGCTCGTGAAATGGAACGCGCTGGAAAAGGTGTTGATGAAATTGTGCGGCGGCTTGAATCGATCCGCAGTCAGGTTTTTATCATCCTAACCCTTGATACTCTGGAATACGCCCGCCGAAGCGGACGTGTCGGCGCTCTCTCCGCCTCTCTTGCTTCTGTCCTAAATCTCAAACCGATCGCCCTGCTGAAGGATGGTTTGGTTGAAACAGTGGACAAGGTCCGTACGCGCAAGGTTGCGCTTGCCCGTGTCATAGCCCTTGGCAAGGAATTGGTGGGCGATAAACCTGTGCATCTCGGGGTTGTCCACGCCCGTGATATTGAGGCTTGCAGCGCATTGATGGAAGAAGCCAAGAAACATTTTAATTATAAAAGCACCGAGATGACCGACCTCTCCATTTCCCTTGCGATCAACTTTGGCCCTGGTACGGTTGGGTTGGTCCTATATCCCGCAGAATAGGTAAGAATGACGAAACGAAAGCAGACTGCCGCCCCTGAAGAAGAATTGGACGCTCTTGAATCGCATCTGGCTGTAACCTTGAAGCCTGTTACGCCTTCGAGGGAGATTGTCCAACGCTTGAGAACACGTATCTACATGCCGGCGCGTGAAGAGATCGCTTTGCGCCTCAGCGATTGGCGCAAGTTGTTCCTTGTTTTTGGCGGTGTGCTTTCCGGGATGATGCTTCTGATCACAGTTGCGCGCGCGTTCTATTACCTGGTGGGACGCAGAGGTCCGGTGTAGTTTGTTTGAATAAAAAGACCCCTAAAGGTTTTTCCAAAGCCTTTAGGGGTCTTTTTTATTGGGGTGGCGTTGTCAGCCAATTACACAGGATTCTTGCCTCGGCGATCAAGTCGGCGTCGATCGGGAGGTTGAATTCTTCGGTGACGCGCACGGTCAAATGATCGGCGATCAATTTCATGTCTGCGGGGATGAGCGGATCTTCCTTAAGCAGGTTGAGCAGATCGTAGGCGCTCATGCTTGGGACGCGAGCCCCGTCACGGGTCAGATAATCCCGTATCGCGATGCCCGCCGCGCGCCTGGCGCAGACGCGCGCCTGCCCCTCGTTCTTATTGATACGGGCCTGTTGGGCTTTCTCAAATTCTTTTTGAAGTTCAAGTTTAGTGTCCATTATTCTTCGAATTATAATCGCTAACTTTTTTGGACGCACTTGATAAATCCATCATGGTCAGCATGCAGTCCCATGCCGCCTGTTGAAGCGCGAAAAAGGTATTCGCGCATTTAGCCGGACGTTGGATATGAGCTGATCGAATATCAGCTCATATTACAAGTTTTCATAGACATAGAAAATGGTGAGGATGTATTTTATTTACTGATGTCCAACGATGCGATGCGGCACATAGGGTTCTTCCAGATATGCAACTTCGTCTTGGGTCAACTTAACGGACAGCGCGCCGACGGCTTCTTCCAAATGCGGTATCTTCGTCGCCCCGATGATGGGGGCTGTCACTGGCTCTTTTTGTAATAACCAGGCGAGGGCGATATGAGTGCGTGGGACTCCATGCTGCTTTGCGATCTCTGCGACCCGCTCTACGATCTGTTGGTCTGTTTCAGCGGTTGAGTCATATTTGCTTTTTGCAATTTGATCGGTCTCAGAGCGAAGCGTGGTTTCAGAAGACCGCTCACGTGTCAACCTCCCTGATGCAAGCGGGCTGTATGGAATCACTCCGATCTTCTCTTCGCGGCATAGCGGCAGCATCTCACGCTCCTCTTCGCGATAAATGAGATTTAGGTGGTTCTGCATTGAAATAAAACGAGTCCAACCATGTTTCTCGGCGACATGTAACGCCTTTTGAAATTGCCATGCCCACATGGCAGAGGCGCCGATGTAACGAGCTTTGCCTGCGCGAACGATGTCGTTCAAGGCTTCCATGGTTTCTTCGATTGGCGTTTCATAATCCCAGCGGTGAATTTGATACAAATCTACATAATCTGTTTCGAGTCTGTTCAAGCTCTTGTCGATCTCACTCATAATGGCTTTGCGTGATAACCCTGAGCCATTCGGTCCCTCAAACATTTTGCCATGTACTTTGGTGGCGATGACCACTTCATCTCGTTTGGCAAACTCTTTCAAGGCGCGTCCGAGGATCTCTTCGCTCGCTCCAATCGAATAGACATTGGCAGTATCGAAGAAATTGATTCCCAGCTCAAGCGCCTTTTTGATGATTGGACGGCTGGTTTCTTCGTTCAGCACCCATTTGTGAATCCAACGTGCCGCGTCGCCGAACCCCATACAGCCGAGGCAGATGCGTGAGACCATCATTCCTGTTGAACCTAATCGAATGTATTCCATAAACTTGCTCCTTAATAAATAGATTTAACGCTGTTTTCCAATGAAGTGTTTTGAGGATGTTCTCTACGCAATGTCCAGCAGTGTGTTCGCAGACCTATCCTGCGGAGTGGACAGTGTCCTGCCTGTCCGGGCAGAAAACCCAAGATTAAGCCTCTACCCAGGTACGACCTGTGTACTTTTGATGCCGCCCATGCGAAGCAGCCCGAGGACGGGATTGGCAAGTACGCGCAATATGAGGCGCTTTTTTGAATATTAGCATAAAAAATAATAACCCAACTTTGTCATTTTATTGCTCAATGATCTCAATAAGATTTTGAGGAGAGCTGACTACATGATCAGGATTGCCGCGAAGTAAATTTTGCAAACTTTGATGCCCCCATGTAACTGCAATGCTGGTAACTGAGGCTTCTTTTGCCGCAAGGACATCACTTAATGAGTCTCCGACCATAAACACTGATTCTTGCTTTCCGTTTTCTAAAAGGCGGTTTCGCGCCATTGATATTTTCTGCGCCTTGGAGCCTGGTGAATCCACTCCATAGACCGCATGGATGAGACTTTCCAGGCCGTGTTTGACGAGAAAAGTTTTTACATTTTGCGACGAATTTGTTGTGACAATGGCAAGCGTGTGATTGATGGAAAGGTGTCTGATCACCCTGCTCAGACCTGTGAAAATGGCCGGTGGGGTTTCCTTTTCTGCGAAAAAGTTTAAACAAATTTTGACAAACTCATTAACAAGATGTTCAGGGACTTCACATGCCTGTCCATAGGATGCAAAAGACATAACTTCAAGATTGTTTAAGTCCTCTTTTGTTACTAAATGGTTTATACCCAATTTGTTGCAGGCTTCTTGACCGAAGTGAAGCAAGTCATCAAGAGTATCTGCGAGTACACCGTCATAATCAAAGATGATAAGTGCCATGAAAAGGGGCTCCGTTTGGCGCGTTTTATACTAGAACGCGGTTGCGATAATACCGGCAACCGCCATGACGATTCCAAATCCCTGAGGTTTTGAAATTTTGTCTTTCAAGAAAACAACAGCCAGTGCAATGGTCACGATTGACAAGGCGGACGCGATGGGTGTGATCAATATTGCGTCGCCGATCGTCAAGCCGAAATTAACAAGTGCTACTGCGCCAGTTTCGATAACACCCATTAATAAGATGATGGTTTTTGTTTTCGCAGAAACTTTAGTCAAGCCGATCCTTTGTTTTGCAGGAAGCGAGAAGACCAACAGGAATAAAATAATTCCAAACTTTATAAACAGGGTCGTTAATAACCACCCGATTTCTTCAGAAATGATCTCGCTAACGTTCCAGAAGATACCAAAGAAAAAAGCCCCGAAGACGGCTTCTTTGACGCCCGCTGAAAGCTGGAATCTTTGATTTCTAATTTCACTCCAATTTAAGGAAGCCAAAGTAGCGCCAAGGATAATCATAAGGACACCCAAAGTTTGTAAAGCAGAAAGCCGCTGCCCCATAAATATAAAAGCAAACAACATGGTAAACACAGCCCACAGATTCATGGTCGCTGCAATGATGGACACATTGCCCTTCTCAAAGCCTTTGAAGAAAAATAAATACCCGGCGGAATAAAGTATCGCCGCGATGAAGGATAAAATAATTACCAAAACAGGGATGTTGATGCCTGGCTTGAAAAGAATGGCAAGTAGAAAGATGGAAATCAAACCAGCCAATTGCGACCAAAACAAAGACTTGAAAGATCCGATCTGTTTGGCAAAAACGCCGCCAAGAAAGTCGTATATTCCCCACCCGACCATGCCGCCTATTCCCAATACGATGCTCAAGATGGTTGTACTCATGAGTGCCTGCTTCGCATTTTAACTGTCTGCGCTTCCATGTATGCCTTGAACACCGACAAGGCATTCGATCATCCCAAGATGCCGGTTGTCATGGGTCATCCATGTTGAAATGATGGGACCGATGCGTCCGTCGTGCCAATTTTCCCCATGAAGACCCTCATAAATTTTGTAGAACTCCTTGTCACTGATCCCTTCAACGGCACGCTGGGCGGCGGCAAACGCGCGGCGCGCGTAATCAAGGAGCAAATCCTTCCCAGGGATTCGGAGCGTCACGGCAGTCTTATCATCCATGCTCATGCCGGTTTGAGCATAGCCCAAGCTGTCCGTTTCCATATCCCAATGGATTGCTAGTTCTTCCTTATCCCACAATTGATTCCCGCGTCCATTGATCATCTCTTGAAGGTAATCTGCCCAGCGTGCCAGATGCCAGACATGGAAACCTATGGAAGGAGTGGTTGCATTTGGTGTCCAGCCAATCTGTTCATCGGTCAGGTTGACGAGGAGATCAAGCAGGTTTTCGTGGGTGTTGCGATATTGCTCGGAAATCTCAGCCATTATGCTTTCGGGCATTTTATTTCTCCATGAAGTTGAGCGCCAAACCATTTTCGTTCGTGGATCGTGACTTTCACGTCTGAGCGGAAAAGCTCAAAGCCAGGTCCATCTCCAAATACGATCAGTATGCCCTGAAGCCCTTCTCAATTGTTAGCCTGCTTGGGTGTTTTTGCGGATATCATATTTCCATAGCAAAATACCCTGCCAAATACTTATTATCGTGCCAAGCAACAAAACAAATCCTTCAAGTTCTGGGAACAGATAAACAAACAAGGACGAGACTCCCGCCAGAAAATAGAAACCATTTAACAGTCGGGGAAAGAGGTGAGATGCCCAACTGGCTGAACCAAGTAACACAAACGCCCATCCTAGAAAATGGAACCCGATCGCATTCACACTTGTCACAAGCGTTGTCCAAACGACAAGGATGGTTGTGGAGTTTTCCAGATCCAGTTCAGGGTGGTTCAAGTGGTAATGACGATTGGATGCGCGGATAAAAGCGACTGCTGCCATCCCCGCTGCGGAAAGGACAGCTGCCAAAAGACCGAGGTCCGCGCGGCGAAACGCCCTCTCCCCGATGATTTCACGAAGCACATAGGTCACAACGATTAGACTGGCTGACAGGATTGGTCCGTAGAGAAAATCTGCCAGGTCATATGCGAATACTCCGACGGCATCTCGCAAATTTCCAGTCAGGTAAATCAGCGGCGCAACAACAAATGATACCGCTAGTAAAAAAGATGCGAGCCCGCCCCATTTGTTGATTGTCATGGTTTTACTCCAATTTCAGCGAAGTGCTATTTACCCTTTGCCGTCAATTTTATTCCAACCCCGACTCCCATTCATAAGACTCGACAACGACCCAGCTTGTGGATTTCAGCCTCGTTTCGCATTGACGCATCGCTTCTACTATTGTAGCCTGCTGGCTTCGTGGGTCCTGGGCGAATGCTGCTCGACATTGTTCATCCCAGGCTGATGCTTCCCAGCCTGTCAAGAGCAGGGCGTAGTCAACATAGAGAGGGTTGCCGGTATCGATCTGGCGTTCGCCATACTTCTTGAAGAATTCGCTGCGATTCCACCACACTGGAAAATCCATTATCCAGCCTGGCTGGCCGTGTTCGGTCGGGCATAAGTAGATTCGTTCGCGAACTGTGGGCATGGTTTGCTCCCTGTGATCTATCCATTTGCCTTTAAGGACGCCCCAAATTAGAATTCCACCGTCATCTGTACGTGTAATAAGGAATCGCCCATCAGGCGAGAAAGAATCAAGCCAGCCGCGTAGTGCGGTCTCATGGGATGTCCAGTTTGTTGTATCCCTGGCAACTGAGGAGCCTTCTACTGTCTGATATGCTAGGATTGAACCGTCAGGTGAAATCAAATAGCCGGAGTGCCTATCGAGGATGCTTGTAATTTGGACAGCGCCGTCTGGAGAAAATATTTTAAGAGAACCCTCAACACTATCTAGCGCTGCCAGGAATTTTCCGTTCGGCGAGTAAGATGCTCTATACATGTTAGGCAATGTTTTCAGGATAGTTTGGCTCTTAATATCCCAAATATCGACATTGCCCTCATCCACGGTAATCGCTTCAATGGCAATTTTGGAGTTGTCGGGAGAAAACGAGAGTCCTAAACCGTTCGAGTTCTCTAACAAGGCTATTGGCGTGTTATTTGCGATATTGATCACAGAGGTTCCCTCGGCTACATCAAACGCCAGGTATTTTTCATCTGCCGACACAGCAAACTCAATTCCATCCCATGCGGATAGAATATTGCCTGCACTATCAATATGATAGATCATATATGGACCATAGGAACTTACTATGATGCTTCCGTCGGATAGATACTTTATCGCTGTGAACGGTACATCGGCATTCTCAATGTTAGTGATGTACAGTGAATTAGAGGAAATTGTTCCGCTTTCCAGGTCAAAAAAGAAGAGTTGAGCCTTGTTGCTGTTCCCTAATACTAATGTTTTTCCATCAGGCTCAATTACGACAACCGAATGGGCCATCGGCATTTCAGCAGGGAAGGCCTGCACTAGCTGCAATCGTGTCCAGTTTTGAGGTGAGATGGTTTCCAACTGAGTGAGCCACCCTGCTGGAAGATTGGGACGCACTACAGAAGGCTGGGTGACAGGTACAGAGGTCAGATGCTGTGTTGCAGGCAGGGATGTTGCGGGTGCGGTCATTGTCTCAGAAGGCGGGGTTTCTTTTGGAGAAAATAAACTACACGCGAACAGTAAAAATGCGGTAGTGATGAAAAATGTGAAGGCACGATGCATGTTGTAAAATCCTTTAGTGAGATAGAACTGCCTAACGGTTTTCGTCATCGTCCCCGAGAGTGTTCTTCCCGCGTGGGATCGCGGACTTGATCTGCAGGTTGTCCCGCTGGGGTGTGGCGTGGACTCTGCAGATTTCATCTGTGTGTGATTTATTGGACAACCTGCCTACCATACCGATGACTAAAAAAGACGCCACCGCAGACACGGCAAGATTTTACGTGTAATTTTTTTTACCGGAATAAATAATGTAACTGACCAAACAATGCCACACACGAACTAAGAAGAAGCGGATTTTGAAGAATCTGACACAAACAGAAGACAACAACGCCAACGAAACCGAGATAATTTTATAAACTCAACTTGTCTGAGCCTTTGCAAAAAAATACAAGCCAATTTTGAGAGTCTGAAAATTCAACTAAAAACGCTACTGATATTTTTTTAGAGATGAGCCACAAGTTCGGCAAAATAAATCTGTTGTTCCTAAAATTTTTGTTCCACAACTTGGACACTTATTAGGTGTAATTAGTGGCGCGAACAATGTTACCAAAATAATAGCTGACCCTAGCAACCCCATAACGCCAGAAACCAAATTGAGCAATCCCCATTGCATTACTACCGACGGGCTGTCATTAGTGCTGAACGAATCGGGTGTCAAAAAAACAATAATCAAGCCTGTTATCATTATTGCGCCGCCAATAATTAGCGGCACTATTTTTATTTGACATCAGTTATTGATTACCTTGTCTTGCTCTAGCCTGTCTTAAGTCGTCGTTTTACCACCCAGTGAGCTTATGGATTGGTGCAATTTAAAACGCCAAAATTAATATAGGCAAAAGACCGCCATAGGTTAAGAAGAGGTGATCTGGGTTCGCGCTTAAGTGCCCTCTGTAAGAGTTACTCCACAAACCGATACTTGACCAAAGTCCACACTGCTTCGAAGGCATCATGTAACTTGATCTTCTTGCCCTGCGAATAATCGCGCGGATTAAAGGTGATCGGCACTTCGAAGATGCGGAATTTGCGCTTGAGGATCTTGGCGGTGAACTCAGGTTCAAAGTCAAAGCTGTTGGCGTGCAAGACCATGCCATTTAAGACCTCGCGGCGGAAAACCTTGTAGCCGGTTTCCATGTCTGTCAGGATGGTGTTGTAGAGGATGTTGGTCATCAGGGTCAGCATCTGATTGGCGACCAGATGCCAGAACATCGTCACGCGGTGCGCGCGCCCTAAAAAGCGCGAACCATAGACCACATCCGCCAGACCCTCTTCAATGGGTTGGAGCAAAATAGGAAAATCGCGCGGATCATATTCCAGATCGGCATCCTGGATCAGGAGCACGTCTCCGGTTGCCGCCGCCATGCCGGTCCGCACCGCCGCGCCTTTGCCTTTGTTCTTCTCATGCAGGATGACGCGCAGGCTGTTCTTTCCATCCAGGGTTGCCAGGACATCACGCGTGCCGTCTTTCGAACCATCATCCACGACCACGATCTCATGGACAAGGTTGGTCTCGTACACACGCTTTAAGATGACTTGAATGCTCTCAACTTCGTTGTAAACGGGGATAATGACGGATAGTTTCATAGAAAATCGATTATAAACGAAAAGAAGTATAATCAGATTCCGACATGAATTTATTCACGGCGTCGTTTTTTAAACAAAAACCTTCTCAAACACCGGATGGACGACATCTATGACTCGACAACCAGGTAAAGTTTCAGCACCGCTTACAGGTGGATTTTCTCCGCCGCAGATCAACAGCCTTGAAGATACAGGTCTTTCCCCGCTTTGGCTGCAAGACCTGATCCTTAAAGTCTTGTATTTCCGCGGTTACATGACCGGTTTCAAGATCTCGGAAGAGATCACCCTGCCGCTTGCCGGTGTTACAGATCAATTGCTCGCTTCCTTAAAAACGGAAAAATTCATCGAAGTGAAATCATCGCAGGGCGGTTTGGGCGAAGGCGCCTACACCTACGGGATCACCAGCGCGGGCATCCTGCGCGCCCGTGAAGCCATGGAACGTAGTCAATATGCCGGCCCCGCTCCGGTCCCGTTCGAAGTCTATAACGAAGCCATCCGCCGCCAGAAGAGCGGACGATTGACCGTGACCACCCGTTCCATGCGTCAGATCCTCTCGCAAATGGTCATCTCTGAATCCACTTTTCAAAGGCTGGGTCCCGCGCTGAATTCGGGTTCTTCCATTTTTATGTATGGTCCGCCCGGAAACGGAAAGACCAGCATTGCGCGCGCATTTGGAAATCTGGTCTTGAGCCAAAGCATGTTCATCCCGTACGCGTTGTATCTGGATGGACAGGTCATCAAAGTATATGACGCTGTCAGCCACAGCCTCGCGCCAGACAGCGATCAGGCCAATGGCGCATCCAGTACCGGTAATTTGCGGACCAACATGCGCCGTGATCCGCGCTGGTTGAAGATCCGCAGGCCGTTCATTGTGGTCGGCGGCGAATTAACCCTCGAAGGACTCGACCTGGTTTTTGATGACACCACCAAATTTTACGAAGCGCCGTTCCAGGTCAAAGCCAATGGCGGTATTTTATTGATCGACGATTTTGGCCGACAACAGGTGCGTCCGCGCGACCTGCTCAACCGCTGGATCGTTCCGCTCGAGAACCGCGTTGATTATTTGCGTTTGCACACCGGCCGCAAAGTGGAAGTCCCTTTTGATGTGCTGGTCGTTTTTTCCACGAACCTGCCTCCCAAAGACTTGGTGGACGAAGCCTTCCTGCGCCGCTTGCGTCACAAGATCGAGATCGGCGACCCCACTTTTGAGGAATATCGCGAGATCTTCAAACGTGTCGCCCAGGATAAACGCGTTGAATATGTGGACCAGGGACTCGCTTATCTTTTGCAGGAATGGTACATCAAGCCCAACCGCAAATTGCGCGCTTCGCATCCGCGCGATCTATGCGACCAGATCATTGACATCTCATCCTATCTCGCCGTCCCCGCGACCATGTCCCGCGAAATGATCGATCAAGCCTGCGCGGCGTTTTTTGTGGATATCTAAGACGCTTCAGACCTACCCCGAGCCTGCCACCGATGTTTGAAAATTTTCCCCATCCCATCATACTTGCGCACCGCGGTGACCTTGCCCACGCGCCGGAGAACACCCTCGCATCCTTTTCCCAAGCCCTGCAAAAAGGCGCGGACGGTGTCGAACTGGATGCCAAATTAACCTCCGATGGTCACGTGATCGTGATCCACGATACAACTGTGGACCGCACTACAAACGGCAAAGGCCGCATCCCAACGCATTCCCTCGAGTCGATCCGCCAGCTGGACGCGGGCGCGTGGTTCGATGAAAAGTTTCGCGGAGAGAAGGTCCCATTGCTGGAGGAAGTGTTTGAACTGATCGGCAGGGATAAATTGATCAACATTGAATTGACCAATTACGCCACCCCGCGCGACGGGTTGGTGGTGAAGGTATGTGAGTTAATTAAACGCCATAACAACCAAAAACAGATCATCTTCTCGTCTTTCTTTCCTGCCAACTTAAAGATCGCAGCGCAGAGTCTGCCTGAAGTTCCGCGCGGCTTGCTCGCCATGCCGGGGTTGATGGGCATCTGGGCGCGTTCCTTTGGTTTCATGTTTGGCGAATATCAGGCATTGCATCCCCATATTTCCAGCGTCAACAAGCAGCAGGTTCTGCGTGTGCATCGCATCCATCGCCGCGTGCATGTGTGGACGGCGAACACCCCCGCGCAGATCGAGCAACTTAAAGAGTGGGGCGTGGATGGCATCTTCACTGACGATCCGCAGACAGCGGTACGCGCACTCGGGAGGGCAGGGTGAAGTTGAGGTCCTCTGAAAACCGCGATCAAGCCCGGGCGGAGCGCGAAACGAAAATCCAAAAGGCGTCGTTCATCGAGCGACGTCTGTTTTATCTAAAGAAGCACCTGCTTCATATCTTTCTCCTTATCAATTTGTTCGCCATGTTTGTGCCAACCTTGGCGCAGGCTCAGTCTCCCACGCTGCCCCCGCAAATTTCTGCTATCTTGAAGTCCATGACCCCGCAGGAACGGGTCGGGCAGTTGTTTGTTGTGACTTTTAAGGGGACGGACGTTGGCGATACTTCCGAGATCTATGATCTGATCGTTAATTATCATATTGGCGGCGTTGTGCTTCTGGCGCAGAATGATAATTTCACCGCCGCTCCAGACACGTTAACTCAGACACACGCCATGATCGAAAGCCTGCAGCGCGTGGCTTGGGATACATCCACTGCCCCGGTCACGGACTCTGCCAGCGGGCTCACACAGGGGAACTCCGCTTTTGTACCGCTTCTGGTTGGTGTCGCGCAGGAAGGGAATGGATACCCAACCGATCAGATCCTAAGCGGTTTAACGCCGCTGCCAAGTGAAATGGCGATCGGCGCGACCTGGAATACCGGGCTTGCGCAGCAGGTCGGGGAAGTACGCGGGCGCGAACTTTCTGCGCTTGGTTTTAATTTATTCTTTGGACCGTCTCTGGATGTGTTGGAAGCGCCTTCGATCTCCGGCGGGGACCTGGGCACCCGTGTTTTTGGCGGCGATCCATATTGGGTCGGTGAGATGGGGCGCGCTTATATTACCGGCTTGCATACCGGCAGTAATAACCAGCTTCTGGTGATTGCAAAGCATTTTCCCGGCGTTGGCGGCTCAGACCGCCTGCCTGAAGAGGAAGTTTCAACCGTTCGTAAATCCATTGACCAATTAAAACAGATCGAGCTTTCGCCGTTCTTTGCGGTTTCAGGGAATGCAACTTCTCCCGAAATGACAGTCGATGGGCTGCTGGTCTCGCATATTCGTTATCAGGGATTCCAGGGCAACATCCGCGCGACCACGCGACCGATCAGTTTTGATCCGCAGGCATTGAAACAGATCCTGGCTTTGCCTGAATTTTCCACCTGGTATGAGAATGGCGGATTGATGATCAGTGACGATCTCGGCACGGCGGCGGTTAGTGATTTTTATGCGTCTGGCGGCGGGCAGTTCCTGGCGGTTACCGCTGCGCGTGACGCATTTCTTGCGGGCAATGACATGATGTATCTCGGCAATATTGTGTCCAGTGATGCTCCGGACACGTTCACATCCACGACCCGCGTGATCGATTTTTTTGCGCAGAAATATGAGGAAGACCCGGCCTTCGCTCAACGGGTGGATACCTCTGTCGCGCGCATCCTTGCTGTAAAGTCTGGTATTTACGAAGATTTTGTTTTTTCAAATGTGGTAACGCCTCTTAATGCGTTGGCCAATATCGGCACCGCGACCGATGTCACATTTGATGTGGCAAGAAATTCGGCGACGTTGATCAACCCCGATATTCAAGACCTCGCGTCTGTCCTGCCGCTTCCGCCCCAATCGGATGAACGGATGGTGTTTATTACAGATACCGCGGGTTACAAACAATGCAGTCAATGTGCAGAGCAATCATCACTTGCAGTGGATGCGTTGCAGGAGGCTGTCCTTCAACTATACGGTCCGCAAAGCGGGAATCAAACCGCGAATTTCAGGTTGACTTCCTACTCATTAAGTGATTTGCAAACCCTGCTGGATGATCTTGAAATCCCGTTGATCCAGGATGACATCACCCGCGCAGATTGGATCGTGTTTTCAATTACAGATTCTTCTCAAGGGCAGGCGGCTCTTGTCAGTCGTTTCATGCGAGAGCGCCCCGATCTGTTATTGGACAAGCGCATCATTATGTTTTCTTTTGGCGCGCCTTACTATTTTGACACCACCACCATTTCAAAATTCACAGCCTATTCCTCACTTTACAGCAAGCAAACGCAATTTGTGGATGTCGCAGCGCGGCTTCTATTTCAGGAGCTTACTCCGATCGGAGCTTCGCCTGTTTCGATCCCCGCAGTTGGATATGAATTGATCTCGGTGCTGACTCCCAATCCCGATCAGATCATCCCGCTCTTTCTTGACCTTGAAGTTGTTCCTGAGATTCCCGATTCTCTGATCACCCCCGAGCCGACTCCGATCCCGCTTTTTCAAATTGGCGACACCATCGCGATCCGTACTGGCCTGATCACAGACAATAATGGGAACCCGGTGCCGGACGGCACGCCTGTTAAATTCTCCATGATGCTTACCGGGGAAGGCGCCGGCATCCTGCGCCAAGTGGACGCCGTGACTACTCAGGGTGTGGCGCGTGCCGCGTTCGGTCTGGACAAACCCGGCCTGCTTGAGATCAATGTGACCAGTGACCCGGCCGTGATCTCCAATATCCTGCAGTTGGACGTTTCGCAGTCCGGGGCCGTGGCGGTGACGGTCGTTGTCCCGGAGTTGACCGAAACTGTCGCTTCACCCACACCTGAACCGCCGGTCGTGGAAGTTGTGGATGATTATATTTCGACCGAAGGCTATCCGCGTTTGTCCGCCTGGTTTGTGGCGATCTTGATGATCGTCTTTTCTACCGGGATTGGATATGGCGTGGGGATACAAGTTGTAAATCGCCGTACCGCATTCCGCTGGGCATTAGGCATCGCGCTGGGCGGTCTGGCTGCGTATAATTATCTTGCTTTTGGGTTGTTCGGCATCACGAACTGGCTTACCGCAGGCGGTATAACGGGGTTGGTCACCTTTGTGATCTTTGGCGAATTTCTCGGCTTTGTTGTCGGTTGGGTCTGGTCCAGAAGATAAGAATACGGGATATACAATAATTGACAAGGAAAAAAAACATGCCTGTGCAAAAAAAGAATAAAGAAAAAGAACCCCCGATCCTCTTTGATAAAACACAAGCCATCATCAAACAGGCCAATATATTATTGCACGGAACACTGATCACCTATTTCAACAATCCGCGTGGAAGCGTCTGCCATGACGACGTTCTGGCTTTGTATGAACTGCTTGAAAAGATAGGACATCAGGAAAAGATTTATCTCTTTATTAAATCAAGCGGCGGGAATGGACAAGCCTCCCTGCGGCTTGTAAATCTTTTACGCCAGTATTGCAGGGAAGTTGTAGCGGTCATCCCCTTGGAATGTGCTTCCGCTGCGACCATGATCACACTGGGCGCGAATGAAATTCAAATGGGACCGATGGCTTACCTCACACCAGTGGATACGTCGTTGACCCACTCACTCTCTCCGATTGACCGCGACAATGACCGCGTCAGTGTCAGCCTGGATGAATTGACTCGCGTTGTCCGCTTGTGGCAGGCGCAGAACAGTGATGCCAAAGAGAATCCATATCAGGAATTATTTCGGCATGTCCATCCGCTCGTGATCGGCGCTGTGGACCGGGCAGAGTCGCTTTCGATCATGCTCAGCAAGGAATTGCTCGCATATCACATTGAAGACGATCAAATGCAGGACCAGATCGCCAGCGCATTGAACGCAAAATACCCATCGCATGGCTATCCCATTTTGTTTGAAGAAGCCAAACGTATCGGTCTCAAGGTTAGTCACCTTGCCCCTGAGATCAACTCCCTTTTGCTTGAGCTGAATGAACTTTACAGCGAAATGGGTCAGCGTGCCACCACCGACTTCGACGATACCCATGCGCATGGCAATGAAATTCTAAATATTTGGGAGTCGACGGATGTGCTTGCTTACTACCAACAAGACAAGGATTGGTTCTATCGCACCGAAGAAAGGCGCTGGATTTCCCTTAACGATATCAGCAGTTGGCGGCGGGTTTTAAAGGTGGGGAACAAGGTTGAAAAGACGATTTTGCATATCACATAAACCTGTGCAAAACCTGTGCAATATGTTATGATCTGTTTATCAGATTATGGAAAATCCGTGTCTGTGCTGATGCGGATTTTATTTTAATAAAAATGAAGGTGTAAAGAAAAATGGCAAATCTTAAATTCAATGACCCCGCTCCCGATGTGACATTGCTTGACGGGGAAGGGAAGCCAATTCAGCTTTCCTCGCTTTGGCAGGATAAGGTACTTGTCCTTGCGTTTACCCGTCACTTTGGATGTCCGCAATGCAAAGAGATGCTCGATCAATTGATCGACTCGCATCAAGCCCTGACCGAGAAAGGGCTGCGTCTCGCGATCATTTCCCACGCTTCGGCAGAATCAGCCAAACAATTCTGCGACCTGCGCGCACCCAGCGCCATCTGTCTCGCCGACCCAGACCGCACAGCCTATCATGCGTATGGTCTGTATCAAGGCACGCTCTGGCAAACCCTGCTCTCACCGCAGATCTGGATCTCCAACCGCAAATTGGCGCGCACAAAGGGATATAAACCCGAACTTCCGCACGCGGGCCAGGATGCCTATCAAATGTCTGGGACATTCATCATCGGCACGGATGGACGAGTCCGCCTCCCATACTATTACGAAGATATCGCCGATCATCCGCCCGTTGACCTGATCCTGCACGGCATCATGGGCGCCGACTGGAACAAACCATATGACAGCAAACCGCTCCTATAAAAACTCAAACGATAAAAACAAAACATGAAAAATTTTTTTCTCGCTACATATCTCGCAGTAAAAGAAGTGATCCGTAATCGCGGCCGATTTTTGCTTGTCGCTCTGGTGATCGCGCTCATCACTTTGCTTGTGTTGTTCATTGCCGCGCTGGGTGAGGGACTCGCCAATGGCAATCGTCAATACGTTGCAAATCTGGATGCGCAGCTGATCGTCTTTTTGGAAAAGTCAGACTACAGTATTTCCGCCAGCCGATTGGAGACGAACACGGTCAAGGCTGTGCGTCGTGTGGAAGGCGTTGAAGATGCCGGTCCGGTCTATACCTCAACCACTGAAATTGTTTCCCTGCCGGAACCGTTGAAAGTATCCATGCTCGGGGCGGAAGCGGGAAAGCCCGGCATGCCTTCCATCATTGACGGACGGAATTTCCGTGGCGGTGAAGCCCGCGAAGCAGTTATGGATCGTAATGTCGCTTTGCGTTCAGACTTGAAAATCGGTGACTCGATTCAGATCCGCTCCACACAGGGAACAGATGATAAGTTTTTTGATCTCGTGATCGTCGGTCTGGTTGATGGTCAATCCTATTTCTTTCAGCCCACCATTTTTGTTCCCGCCGCGACATGGGAAAAGATCCGTCCGCAGTCGGAAGCGGAATTGAACAGTGATACGCCATATCCCAATATCATCGCTGTCAAACTGACCGATCCCGCTCAGCTGGATGCCATGTCCACCCGTTTGGCGGATGAAGTCTCAAACATCGAAGTCGCTACTCTTGAAGTTACCATTAATAACATTCCTGGCTACTCTGCTCAACAGGGAACTGTTCAAACCCAGGGTGTCTTCACTTTGTTGATCGGTATTCTGGTGATCGGCGGTTTTTTCCAAATTCAAATTTTGCAAAAGGTTCCGCAGATCGGTGTCTTGAAAGCCATCGGCTCGTCGAACTCGGTGGTGGGGCTTGCCGCGGTGATCCAGATCATTGTGGTGACAGCTCTCGGCGTAGGTATTGGAGGCGCGATGACCTATCTATTCTCGCTGGGTTTCCCGCCCACGATTCCATTGGTGTTCAATGGTTCGCGATCCTTGATCGCCGTTGCATTGTTGTTGGGGATTGGACCACTTGGCGGCATGGTTTCGATCATTTACGCAGTCCGCATTGAGCCGTTGAAGGCTTTGAGATTAGGATAAGAATATGAGTTCTGTTGCTTTGGAAGTTCGTGATCTAGTTAAATCATTTGCGTTGGATGGCGCCACCATCAACGCGGTAGATGGTGTTTCGTTTCAGGTAAACTCTGGCGAATTTGTGGCGCTGGTGGGCCCAAGCGGTTCAGGTAAGACAACCATGCTCTCCATTCTTGCCGCTCTGCTCACTCCCACTACTGGACAAGTTCTGATCGATGGGCAGGATCTTGCGCAAATGAACGAAAAGAAGCGCGTGAAATTACGCCGTGAGAAGATCGGCTTTACCTTTCAGTCCAATAATTTAATTCCATACCTTACTGCTCGTGAGAATGTGGAGTTCATGCTGCGCTTGAATAATAAACTTGACCGCGCGGGCCGAGTCCGCTCGGATGAATTGCTGGCGCGTCTTGGTTTGTCTGACCGTTTGCATAATCTGCCCGCCCAAATGTCAGGCGGGCAGCAGCAGCGCGTAGCCATTGCGCGCGCGCTCATCCACAATCCTGCCGTTGTGCTTGCTGATGAGCCGACCGCCTCGCTGGATACGGAACGCGCTTTCCAAGTTGTGGAAACTTTCGCGCACCTTATCCATGAAAATGACCGCGCCGGCATCATGGTCACGCATGACCTACGCATGTGCCAGTTTGTTGACCGTGTACTGCAAATGCAGGATGGAAAGTTGGTAAAAGTATATGAATCAAAGCAGGAAATTTTGGAACTTGCACAAGGGGTATTGAAGCATTAGAGTTGAAATATTCTGAAAGTAGAAAAAAGACTCTGAGTTTTTCTCTCAGAGTCTTTTTTCTACTTTCTGCTTTCCGTATTCTGCTTTTGAACTACGCTGTTTCCAAATACTTTGTGATCTCGTAATCGGTCACACGCAGGCGGAACTCATCCCACTCTTCCAGCTTCGCGCGCATATAAGCTTCGAACAAATATGTGCCGAGCGCGGACTTCAATACTTCATTCTTTTCCAACTCAGCAAGAGATTCAGCCAGAGAGCCGGGCAATTCAGTCACGCCCAGATTGGTGCGTTCTTCCTTGTTGAGGTGATACAGGTTGATGTTGTTGAGCGGCTTGGGCGCGGTAAGATTTCTGTCAATGCCATCCAGCGCGGCGGCAAGCATCACGGTGAATGCCAGATACGGGTTGCAGGATGGGTCAGGGAAGCGCAGTTCAGCGCGGACAGCCTTGTCGCGTCCTTCGGTGTAGCGCGGAATGCGGATCAACGCGGAGCGGTTCTGCTGAGCCCAGCCGATATAGACAGGGGCTTCATAACCGGGCACCAAACGCTTGTAGGAGTTCACGGTCGGAGCGACCACACCCGCGAGCGCGCGCGCATGTTCCAACTGACCCGCGATGAACGAATATGCCAAAGGTGAAAGATGGGCGGCATCACTCTTATCGAAGAATAAATTTGCGCCGGTCTTTATGTCGAAGAGGGATTGATGGCAGTGCATACCAGAGCCATTAATGCCGTACACAGGCTTGGGCATGAAAGAAGCGGTCAGCCCGTGCTGGGCGGCGATCGCCTTCACGGTGTATTTCAAAGTCAGCACATTATCGGCCGCCTTCAAAGCGTCGGCAAAACGGAAATCAATTTCATGTTGTCCCAATGCAACTTCGTGATGGCCCACTTCCACATCCAGACCCATTGCGTCAAGCGCTTCCATTAACGCGGTGCGCACCACAACGGCTTCATCGAAGGAGGAGAAATCAAAGTAACCGCCCGTATCGTGGGGGACAGGGTGAACTCCCTGGCCGTTCTCGCCTTTGAACAGGAAGAACTCCGGCTCGGGTCCAATATTGAGCATCCAGCCGCGGTCAGCGATTTTCTTAAGGATGCGCTTCAATGCGCCGCGCGGATCGCCTTCGAACGGTTCGCCGCCGGGGGTGTAGATATCGCAGAACACGCGCGCGCGTTTCGAATCTTCCGCCGACCAGGGCAAGACCGCATAGGTATCGGGGTCAATGATCAGGCGCATATCGCTTTCCTGAATGCGCGCAAAACCTTCCACCGATGAACCATCGAACCATGCGCCGTCCTTCAGCACATCTTCGAGGTGGCGCACAGGCATGTCCACGCTCTTTACCGCGCCCATCACATCTGTGAATTGCAGCGAGATGAACTTGACTTTATCTTCCTTCACTTTTTTAACCAAATCTTTTGGATCCATTTTCTTTTCTCCTTTTTAATTTTGTTCTGGAGTTCAGCAGTTTATACCCTTGTGGGTGCTGCTGGATCATCTCCAGGTTTTTAATGATAGCTGACGACCTTCGACATTTTCCTGCTTACTGGTCATTCTTCATACGCCCTCGCTTCTTCCTCACCTGCACTGGCGTGCGGCGCAGGTGTCACTTTTGGCTTGCTCCTGCTATTAATAAAGATCACCGACCCGATAATGATCGCTGTCGCCAACCCAATGCGCGGCTCCAGTGTTTCATTTGCCAGCCAAACCCCAAGCAAAATAGCCACGATCGGGTTGACATACGCGTAGGTCGCAACCAGCGAGATTGGCGCATTTTGCAGCAACCAGGTGTATGAACCAAAACCAACGATCGAACCTATGGTGATCAGATACCCCAGCCCGGCCAGGGATCGAGTGGAAACCTCTGCGGGATTCCATCCATTCAACTCACCTGTGACCAGCGAGACAATGAACAAACCAATACTACCCATCAACATTTGCGCGCCTGTTGACATGAGAGATGCCTTTGGCAGGTCTGCGTGTTTGCTATATACCGAGCCTGTTGCCCAAAGCAAACAAGCGAAAAGCAATGCGATCACTCCATAGATATTTAATCCCGCCCCCGCGACAGCTTCCGAGGGATTGATCAGAACATAAATGCCCAGGAAGCCGATCAACAGCCCAACAATGGACTGCCAATTGGGCTTGACTCCATTTGGGCGGATCGCTTCTGCGACCACCAGGAATAACGGAACAGACGCGATGATCAGCGCCGCGATGCCCGAAGGGATGAATTGCTCTGCCCACGAAACCAGTCCGTTGCCCCCGAGCAGGAGAAAATTGCCAATGATGGCTGTGGATATCCACTGCCTGCGGGTGGGCATTTGCTGTCCTGCCGCGCGCTGCCAAATGACGAGGATCAAGCCTGAGGCGAGGAAACGCACTCCCGCATGAAAAAATGGAGGAATGGTCTCGATCGCAACTTTAATACCCAGGTAAGTTGAACCCCAAACAATGTATAACGCGAATAACGCCAGCCAAATTTTAGATTTCATTTTTTCCTTTTATGTAATGCGACATTAATGCCGCGCTACAAATTCTTGTGCCAGCAACGCTTTTTTTCTCGCCGCGCCGTAACGATAATTTCCAAATTCTCCGCTCTTGCGAATGACCCGATGACAGGGGATCAGTACCGCAATTGGGTTATGTCCAACAGCTGTGCCGACTGCTCGTAATGCATTCGGGTTCCCGATTTGCGCGGCGATGTGCTCATAAGTGGTCACTGTGCCGATTGGAATGTTGAGCAATGCTTCCCAAACTTTGATCTGGAAGTTCGTTCCGCTCAGGTGCAGTTTCAAAGGCTGAGCTGTTTTATCGGAAGCCGGGATCATCTCCATGGTAGCCAAAGATGCGGTCCGTCAACGGGGCGGTGGATCTGTGATCCTCGATCATCTTCGCCTGATTCCATGTCGAAACTAAATGATCGATCGCCTGACCTTCGCTGGTTTCGATAAAACTCAGGTTGCAGATGCCGCGTTCGGTTGTGGCGATCAGGCATTTTCCAAAAGGCGTTTGGTGCAGACCATAATGAATGGTCAGTCCTGCGCCGCGCGTTTTGTATTGGCCCGGTGTGACAGCCTCGGTGTTTACAAAAAGATCATGCAAGCGCCCCAAACTCGATAACCCCACTTGATGGGTGGTATCGAGCAGGTTTTCAGACCGGGCAAGCAGGTCTTTGGCATGCTCCTTTGTCAGGAATTGCATGAAACGCTTTGGACTAATGCCCGCCCAGCGCGTGAACATGCGCTGGAAGTGATATTCGCTCACGCCAACTGCGGCTGCGATCTCTTCCAGTTCAGGCTGGCGATTTACATTCGCTTCAATGTACTGAATTGCCAGTTCTATCAATTTATAGTGTTGTGAAAGTTCAAGATTATTTTCCATAACGATCTCCTTTTTGATGTTGGAGATTGTATTGGTTCATTTGTAAAGCGGCGACCCGTTTCTTGCTCATTTTTTTTTCAGATGCTCTATAAACTTGATGGGTATTCATACTGGAGGGGGAATACCTTGTGTACGAGACCTTTCAGGTTTTCACAGACAATAAAAAAAACAGGCATGCTCGGGCATACCTGTTTTAATACACAATGGTATTAAAAAGAAACGCCCTTCCAACAAATTACAAGCAACGCTCTCCTGCTTGTATTCACCGCGTTCACCTTGTCCCAAACATTACTGTCTGGTTTTCAGTGGCGAGCAACCGATACCGTTTTGCTCAAAACGCTTGCTTTGGAAGGGAGAAGGAAGTCCGTGATATGACTTCGAAGGCATCCGCTGATCTATCCGATTTTCTTGACCTCGTTTGGTTGAGGGCAATTAGCGTCCCGCTCACACGGGAGAACCTTCACCTCGTGATCTTGTTTTGTCATTTACATGACACCAAAAGACCCAGCCGCTTATATCTCCATTTATTTGTCTTACAACGCCGCGTATTGTATACGCAGCGCAGGTGCTCGTCAAGTAACAATGTATCATGGATAAAGAAAAACCCCGCACGTGCCGTGTATCACCAGGTTTTGAACCTGCAAGTGCAGGTGGGTCCCTACCTAGAAACGCCGCCTTGGCTCAGGCCTATCGCGTTATTCCTATTAAGTTAAGGACCCTTTTAATATGTATTGGCTCAAAACGTGAAGGCGATATCACGAACACAGAAGGGCTGTGATTCTTATACCATAATCAGCGGTGCAAGTATAGTTAAAAATTAATATCCCTTAATTGCAGTTTTGAAAAACTTGTTGATTTCATAATTATTTTGTGCTAGTCTGTATCTATCGAATCTTACCTTATATAACGGAGGCAAAATGGCTACAGTTCCAGGTATTGATGTTTCTCATTGGGATGCGGGTATTGATTGGCCCAAGGTGCGTGCGACCGGCCAACGTTTTGTGTTTGCTAAAGCCACGGAAGGCATTGTTTATAAAGATGATACCTTTAAGGATAATTGGTTTGGCGCCAAATCTGCGGGGCTTTTGCGTGGCGCGTATCATTTCTTCCGCTGTAATGTGGATGCGAAGAAGCAGGCAGATTACTTTATTGATTATGTGCGTTCGGTAAAAGATGACGGTGAACTTCCGCCTGTGCTTGATCTTGAATCCAATGACGGCGTTTCGAAAGAAAAGATCGTGACCGCCGCGAAGGTTTGGCTTGATCGGGTCGAAGCTGCCTTTGGAAAGAAACCCATTATTTATTCAGGCCAGTATTTTCTACAGGATTATCTTGTACTGCCCGGAGGCGGACCCCCACCATGGGCGAAGAATTATCCGCTTTGGCTGGCGCAATATCCAAACCAATATGTTGAAGGAATGAAACCCTTCCTGCCGCGCGGCTGGTTTAATTGGACGATCTGGCAGTATAGTGACAAGGGCAGGATCAATGGGATCAATGCCTCGGTGGATATGAATCTATTCAACGGCACGCTTGAGGAATTGTATAAATTTGCGGGCGCGGCAATCCCGGACCAAACGCCAAAAATTCATACCGTTGGCGCTGGTGATAGTTTTGAATCCATTGCCAATAAATATGGGGTGACCGTGCGCGAATTGGTTTCGGAAAACCTGCAATTGCTAAAAGTCGGGGATAAGTTGACTGTGCCGGTTGCGATTGCCATTCCTCAGGAAAGTGTCACCGAAAACACGTCTTCTACTTCCACACGAACGTATACCGTGCAGACGGGAGATACTCTTTCATTTATCGCGGTGAAATTCAGTACAACAATCGCCGCGATCGCCAGCGCAAATAATATTAAGAATATCAATAACTTGAAAGTGGGGCAGGTGTTGATAATACCCTAAACAAAAAACTCGGAGGTCTTCAAGACCTCCGAGTTTTGATTTAAGGATAAACCCTCTTGATCGTTCTTGGGAAGGCGATCGCCTCGCGGACATGCTCATTGCCACAGATCCATGAAGTGACACGTTCCGTTCCCATACCGAAGCCTGAGTGGGGAACCGATCCGTATTTTCTCAGATCAAGATACCACTTGAACGCCTCTTCGGGAAGTTTCTGGTCGCGGATGCGCTGGAGCAATGCATCGGGATCGCTGATGCGTTCGGAGCCGCCACAGATTTCGCCGTAGCCTTCGGGCGCTAGCAGATCCACGCTCTTGCAGACTTCGGGACGGTTGGGCCACGGTTCCATATAAAAGGCTTTGACGGCAGTTGGGTAGCCATAAACGAAAACAGGCTTGTCGAATTGCTGGGTGATGATCGTCTCGTGCGGTGCGCCGAAGTCAATACCCCAATCGAACTTGAGCAATTCCTTCTTTTCGGGGTCGGTTTCTTTTTCGTGGAACTCCTGGATTATTTTTGCCGCGTCATCATAGGAAATGCGCGGGAAGGGGGCTTTGATATTCTCCAACTTCGAAATGTCACGCCCAAGGGATTTTAACTCAGGCATACGGTCACGCAAGACGCGCTGAACGATATGGGTCAGCATCTGCTCCTCGATCTCCATCAGACCATCCAAATCGCAGAAGGCGATCTCAGGTTCGAGCATCCAGAACTCGGTCAGGTGGCGGCGGGTCTTTGACTTCTCCGCGCGGAAGGTGGGACCAAAGCAGTAGACTTTTCCAAACGAGAAGATGTTCGCTTCGTTATAAAGTTGACCTGTTTGCGCGAGATAGGCTTTGCCTTCATCGAAGTATTCGGTTTCAAAAAGAGTGGTGGTGCCTTCGGCGGCGGCTGGAGTTAAGATGGGCGTACTCATTTCAACAAAGCCATTGAGATCGAGCCATTCACGTGTGGCCGCCATGACCGTGGCTCGCACGCGCAGGATCGCCCATTGACTCTGCATTCGCAGCCACAGGTGACGATTATCGAGCGCAAAATCCACACCGTGATCTTTGAGCGACATGGGATAGTCCAAGCCCGCTTCCTGCACGATCTCGATCTGCTTCACGCCAACTTCATATCCGCCGGGGATGCCGGGCGCGCGCTTATCTTCGCGGACTGCACCTGTGATGATGACGGAGCTTTCCTGCGGCAGGCGCATGACCTTGTCGAAGACCTCAGGCTCAAGGTCACCTTTGAAGGCGACGCATTGCACAAAGCCAGAACCGTCGCGCACGAGCAAAAAGACCAGCTTGCCTTTATCGGTGCGGTTATAGATCCAGCCCTTGATGGTGACTTCCTGTCCAATGTGATTTGAAATTTGTGTAACGCTGATATGTTCAGCCATGTGGGGATTCCTCTGTAAATTGATTTTGACTATTATATTACATGTAATAGTTACGGTTAGATGCCATCTTCTTCGATGAATTCCTCTTCAGTCGAATACAAGGCTTTTTCTTCAAACAGGTTAAGTTGTTGTGCGCCACTTCCGTCTGCTGAAAATTTACGGGGCACTAAACCATCTTCTTTTAATCCGTCAAGAGTATTGATCATTTCTTGAACTTGTACAATATACTTTGCCTTTTCTTCTCGAATTTCCTTGCCATTGAAACGTAAAACATGCCAGCCGCGTTTTTCAAGGTCATTATTTCGTTTATTATCTTTATCTATTCTGTCTTTTTGAGCATGCCAAGTATCGCCGTCTGCCTCGACATCAATTTTCCCCTTATTGCAAAAAAGAGCAAAATCTAGCTGATAGAAATGTTTCTTAATAGGTTCTCTCCACTGCCTTTCTGCGGATATTTTGGCTTTCTTGAATGTTTCCCAAACAGCATCTTCCAGCGGGCTTTCGTCAAATAGGTCATTAAATTCTTCTGCGTGAATGAATTTTTTCCATTTTGTTGAAATGAAAACATTTGATCTGGGAATACGACTTGGAATCGAACGTGGAAGTTGCTCAAGTTTTTCAATAAAAACTTGGTGGTACATTTTTTCGGATTTTTGACTGTCAAATTTGTTTGGAAATAACTTCTTATAAGGTTTTTGGATAATTTCTTTTATACGCCCAAAATATCGAATTCGGAAAGCATCCATGGCAAACACTTTTGGTTGGTAAAAAGCGATGTACTCAGGCGGCCAGCGTTTAGGTGTAAAGTTAACGGGGAGGTGATACCAGTTTTCATCTCTCACATTCTTGAAGTGAGATTTTTCCTTTAAGAGTGCTACTAAAACTTCACTTTCGTTTTCAGCCATATATATGATTTTAACACGATAGATTACTTCCTTCTCTCTTCCAACGCCTTCACCAACAACTCCTTCGCCACATTTGGGTCTGCCTTGCCTTTGGTGGCGCGGGCGACTTGTCCCATGAGCCATTGGATGATGGTCTCTTTGCCAGCGAGGAATTGTTCCACTTCCTTGGGATTATCGCTCAGGACTTTTTCGATGGCTTCCTGAATGAATCCCGTATCTGAAACTTGTGCGAGATTTTTGGCTTTGACGATTTCCTGCGGGTCGCCGCCGTTTTTGATTATTTCGTTGAGCACGATCTTGCCCGAATTTCCGCTGATGGTTTTATCAGCCACCATGTCGATCAACTGCGCGAATTTTTCAGCGGGCAAATTTATTTCTTCCAATGCCAATCCCGAATCATTCATGTAACGCATGAACTCGCCCGCGATCCACGAGTGGATTGTCTTTGCGGTGCTCTTTGATTTTGCAACAATACTCTCGAAGTAATTGGCAAGAGTCTGCTCGGAGGTAAGCAACTGCGCTTCGGACGGAGTCAGTTTGAAGTCCGAAATGAAGCGCGCTGTTTTTGCATCGGGCAGTTCGGGGAGTTGATCCTTGATCGAATCGATCCACGTGCGGTCAAGTTGAAGCGGGGGCAGGTCGGGTTCGGGGAAGTAGCGATAATCGTGAGCATCTTCCTTGCCGCGCTGTGAAACCGTCACGCCGCGCGCTTCGTTCCAGCCCAAAGTTTCCTGCACCACTTCGCCGCCAGCTTCATAGACTTTAATTTGACGTTCGATCTCATATGCGGATGCACGAGTCAGTGCACGGAAACTGTTGAGATTCTTGATCTCGGTTCTGGTTCTTAACTCGGAGCTGCCACTGGGTCTGACGGAGACATTCGCCTCGAAACGCAGGATGCCCTTTTCCATGTCGCCAGAGTTGACGCCGAGATAGCGCAGGATGGCGCGGATCTTTGTCGCGTACGAAAGCGCAGCTTCCACGGAGCGCATATCAGGCTCAGAGACAATTTCGAGCAGAGGGACGCCTGCGCGGTTGAAGTCCACAAGGGCGTAATTTTTTTCGTGAGATAACTTGGCTGTGTCCTCTTCCAAATGAACGCGGCGGACGATAACCCGCATTGGAGATTCTGTATCATCTAAAATATCCAGATAACCTTTGGATGCGATCGGCAGGTCATACTGAGAAATTTGATAACCCTTGGGCAGGTCGGGATAAAAATAATTCTTGCGTGCGAAAGTGTTGAATTCGTTGATGGAGCAATTCAACGACAAGCCAACCAGTGTTGCTTGTTCGATTGCCTTCTTGTTAAGGACAGGCATCGCGCCGGGCAAGCCTGTGCAAACGGGACAAATAAATGTGTTCGGTTCTGGCGCGTTGGAATAATCTGCTGAACAGGAGCAGAACATTTTTGAGTTGGTCTGCAACTCAGCGTGGATTTCAAGTCCGATAATGGGTTCGTATTTTTGTGTCATAGTTTTGTAGTCTCGTAGTCGATTTTGCTAGAACACCTGTGCTATAATATTTCAATTGTATAAAAAGGAGCAAACTTTAATATGAATGCAAATGCCTTTCGCCATTTTTACAACTATCACTTCGCCGAAAACCGCAAGACATGGGAGCATATCGCTTCACTCTCCTTCGAACAGTTCACGCAAGCCGTGGATTATTCCCACGGGTCTGTTCGGGATCAAGTCGTTCACCTTCTCGATGCGGAAGATATGTGGTTCAGTGAACTGCGCGGTGCCAATGCTTTAGAACCGCTTCCTTCCACCACCGAAGTTGATGACCGGGATGTCATTCGCTCACATTGGGACAGTGTGGAGCAAAATATTCGCGCATACCTTGCTGAGTTAAAAGATGATATGTTGTTCACCAAACCGATCAAAGAGCCAGAAGAAGATCAAGTCCTCTTTGCTTGGCAGGTACTTCTCCACGTGGCGAATCACGCCACTGACCATCGCGCTCAACTTCTCAGGGTATTACATGATCTGGGCGTCGATACAAAATCTCAAGATTATATTTTCTATGTATATGAAAACCCGTAAATATCTTTCATGTGTAAGTCTAAATTGGCGATCACAATTTTGGAAGTTGCTTGTGCCAATCTGTCACTTGTTGATATGCATGACCGACTTGGAATAAAGTTTGCTCATCCAAATGTTTGCCGATGAGCTGCATTCCGACGGGCATGTTGTTCGAGAAGCCAGCGGGCAGGGCTAGTGCTGGGACTCCTGCGGGATTTGTGGCGACAACGTAAATATCGGAGAGATACATTTCGAGCGGATCGTTTGTCTTTTCGCCGAGTTTGAAGGCGGTGGTGGGGCAGGTGGGGGCGAGGAGAATGTCAACGGACGACAGAGCCGACTCAAAGTCACGACGAAGAAGCGTGCGGACTTTCTGGGCTTTGAGATAGTACGCGTCATAATATCCCGCTGACAGCGCGTACGCACCAAGCATGATCCTGCGTTTGACTTCGTCGCCGAATCCCTCGTGACGAGTCTGCAGGTAAATGTCGATCACATCTTTTGCATTTTCTGAAACCGAAAGACCGAAGCGCGTACCATCCATGCGGGCGAGATTGGAACTCGCTTCGGCGAAAAGCAAGAGGTAATAAACGGGCAGCGCGTATTTGGTGTTGGGCAATGAGACTTCTTGAATCTTCATGCCGAGTTTTTCATAGGTGCGAATGGCTTCCTGAATGGAACTTTCCACACCCGCTTCCATGCCCGATACAAAATATTCTTTTGGAATCCCGATGGTCATGCCTTTGACCGACTTGTTGATGCTTTGATAATATTGCGGAACAGGCGAATTGAACGTTGTGCTGTCGCGTTCATCGTGACCTGCGATGGCTTCAAGCACGGTCGCGCAATCATAGACATCGCGAGTCATAGGGCCTATGCAATCAAATGAAGAGACAAGCGAGATGAGACCGTAACGCGAAACGCGACCATAGGTGGGCTTGATGCCTGTGACATTGCAAAAGCCTGCAGGCATACGCACTGATCCGCCTGTGTCTTCGCCGATGGAGAAGTTGCACAACCCGGCAGACATGGATGCCGCTGCGCCGCCGCTTGAACCGCCAGGGACTCTTTCGAGATCCCACGGGTTGTGCGTTTTGAAGAGCGCGGAATTTTCGCAGGAGGAGCCCATGCCGAATTCGTCCATGTTGGTTTTGCCGATCAGCACAGCACCTGAATCCGCGAGTTTGTTGGTGACTGTGGCATCGTATTGCGGGACATAATCTTCAAGTATCTTCGATGAGCACGTAGTGCGGACTCCGCGGGTGGAGATGCAATCCTTCATCGCGAAGGGAATACCTGTCAACGGGGTGACGTTTTCGCCTTTGGCGATGCGTTCATCGGCTTGTTTGGCTTGTTCGAGCGCAAGGTCATCGGTGATGGTGACATAGGATTGAATCTTCGCGTCAACTTCGTGGGCACGTTGAAGAGTCGCCTGCGTCAGTTCAACGCTGGAGATTTGTTTGGTGGCGAGCATTTGAGATGCTTCGCGAATGGTGAGGTTGTGTAGTTGCATAATTTTTCCAAAAAGCTTTACCAAGAGAGCACGGAAGGAAAGATTTTAAAGGTTTCGTGGACTCTGTGTGCTCCGTGGTTACATCTTTTACTCTTCGCCTAAGACAGTTGGCACTTTGACATATCCGCGTTCAGATTGAGGGGCATTCTTCAAAAATTCTTCGCGGCTCATGGAGGGTTGGGCAACATCTTCACGCAGGACATTTGTGTTGTTGGTGATGTCTGATGCGGGCGGGACATTTTCCGTATCCACTTCGTTGAGCATGTTGAAGTAGTCAATGATGGAAGAGAACTGCGGGCTGAATTTTTTGGCTTCCTTTCTTCTCGTGAAATTCTCAAGCCAGCCACATAGATTGGCTCAGCGTGTTTTGTCCATATCCATGTCCGGTTGTTATTTTGTTTGTCCTATAAAACCTCCTTTGCCACGAAGGACATGAAGGAAACGAGGACCCTTGTAGTCAGATGCTACTGGTCCCTTTGTTTCCTTTGTGGTTGAAAAATTACTCAAACTTAATATGCAACTCTTTCAACTGCTTCGGCTCAACCGCAGAAGGAGCGTCCGCCATCACATCGCGGCCCGCTTGATTCTTGGGGAAGGCGATCACTTCGCGGATGTTGGGTTCGTCCGCCAAAAGCATGACCAATCTGTCGATGCCGGGCGCCATGCCGCCGTGCGGGGGAGCGCCATATTCAAACGCTTCGAGCATGTGCCCGAACTTGGCTTGAATTTCTTCGTCGCTCATTCCAAGCATTTGGAACATCTTCATTTGAATGTCACGGCGATGAATGCGGATCGAACCCGATGCGGTTTCATATCCATTGCAAACCATATCATACGCATCAGACGACACTGCGCCAGGGTCGGTGTCAAACTTGTCGAGGTCTTCCATCTTCGGCATCGTGAACGGATGATGCTCCGACTCCCATGCTTTGTTTTCTTCATTCCACGCGAAGAACGGAAAGTCCACAACCCATGCGAATGCCATCATATTTTTATCGGCAAGGTCTAACTTATCGCGGAACCATAAACGCAATCCGCCTAAAACTTTGTTGACCACTTTGCGTTCGTCTGTTGCGAAGATGATCAGATCGCCAACGCCTGCTCCCGTTTTGGATTTGAGCGACTCAACTTCTTCTGCTGTGACGAATTTGGATGCGCTTCCTTTCACGCCTTCAGCGGTTACTGCCAGCGTGGGCATTCCCTTCGCCCCAAGAGTTTTCGCTACCTCTGTGAGAGCGTCCACTTCCTTGCGGGACATGTCCGCACTGCGAGGGGCGACGATGCACTTGATCACGCCACCAGTTTCGAGCGTAGATTGAAAGACGCGGAACTCACTCTTTGCGAATACGTCGCTGACGTCCACCAATTCCATACCGAAGCGCAGGTCAGGTTTGTCTGATCCATATTTTTCCAACACTTCACGATACGAGAATTTTGGCCACGGCGATGAAAGTAATTTTTTGTTTGGCGTGACGGCGGGAAGCATTTTGGTGAATAGATCTTCAACCAATGCAAGCACATCATCACGATGAACGAATGACATTTCGAGATCGAGCTGCGTGAACTCAGGCTGACGGTCACCGCGCAGGTCTTCATCGCGGAAACAACGCGCGATCTGGAAATACTTATCCATCCCCGCGACCATCAACAACTGCTTCAATTGTTGAGGAGATTGCGGCAGAGCGTAGAACTGTCCAGGATAGATGCGGGAGGGGACGAGGTAATCGCGAGCTCCTTCTGGAGTCGCTTTGAACATGATCGGTGTTTCGATTTCAATGAAACCTTGTTCATCAAGATAGTCGCGCATGAACTTGATGACCTTGTGACGCAGAACCATATTATGAGTCAGGCGTTCGCGGCGCAGGTCAAGGTAACGATATTTGAGGCGGGTGTTCTCGTCGGCGAGATCGGCATCTGTGCTGACCATGAATGGCAGAGTCTTTGCGGGGTTCAAGATCTTTACTTCGCGGGCAATGATCTCGATCTCGCCCGTTTCCATTTTTGGGTTTTTCATGCCGTCAGGGCGTAATTGCACGATCCCTTCGATCTGCAAAACCCATTCCATGCGGATATTGGTCACAAGATCAAGCGATTCTTTTGGAAGATCCGGGTTGATGGTGACTTGCACCAAGCCCGAGCGGTCTCGCAGATCGAAAAAAGCCACCCCGCCATGATCGCGGCGTCGGTGTACCCAGCCTGAAAGGGTGATGGTCTGCCCCGCGTGGCTGGCCCGTAATTCTCCACAAGTATGAGTTCTGTACATAATGCGCCTCCGAAAATTTGTGAGACCTGACAGGTTTTCAAAACCTGTCAGGTCTTCTGTATTTATATAAAGTAAATCGCCCTTCGCGTTTGCGTCGGGCGATTGGTTTTGACTTGAGTTATTCGTCAACCAGCAAAGCTTCGCCCAACGATACAGGGATCGTCATTATTATTATCATTGGCGAAGATGGTTGTGTGTTGCATAGTGGCGGCATTATAGCATAAATACTCTTTAATGACGTGTGTCATTTTTTAGCCTGATGAGGCGTCGTCAGGATGCGCTCAATAGTCTGACAGGAGAATGTGTTTATAACGGAAATCGGCGGGAGCGGTGAAAGTTCCATGTGCCTGATGTTAGGAAAATGTAAGGTCGAAGGATTTATCCTGCTTCCTGTTCTGATAAAAACAATGTATATTTATTTTGATTAGCCCAATTATTTGTTAAAGGAGAAAAAGATGAGTTATAAATCAATGTTTGCTCTGAATTCGATTGTTATGCTTCTCGCAGGTCTGGCATTTTTGTTTGTGCCTGAAAAAATCCTTCTGCAGATGGGGACATCGGAGACATATGTGTCCACTATTCTGGCTGTGCGATTTTTGGGAACTGCAATGATTACGATAGGGTTGCTTCTTTGGTTTGTAAAGGATATTTCCGATGCGAGTGCGCAAAAAGGTCTGGGTTTTGCGATGCTTGCAAGTATTTTTATTGCGTTTGTGCTGACTCTAATCGGATCCGTGTCAAGTACGTCTGTGATTCGTTCCAATTCATGGATTCTAATTGTCGTTTATGCTCTTTTTAGTCTTGGCTATGGCTTCCTCTTATTCTTGAAGCCAAAAATGAAAGAATAATACATCCCCGAGATGCCAAAGTGCGCTATCCACATATTTGGGATAGCGCACTTCTTTTTATCTATCAGTGCAGAGATCGTAAATTCACATTAATTTTCTGGCTTCTTTTTCAAAATCCGTCAACAAGTCATCCGTGTTTTGATAGCGCTCTTTGGGGTTTTTATTGACACACTGTAGTAACACTTCGTCAAAGTCTTTTGATATAAGGGGGTTTAATTCGCTTGCTGGCGCGGGATTGGATTTTTTATCCGTTATGGAACGGCGGTCAAAAAAATAATTATTCTTAGAGTTGTATATTTTTTGACTGGCCAAGGGGTGAAATCCTGTTAATAATTCATAAAGCACGATGCCAAGTGCGTAGACGTCAAGTGTCGGACTGGCTTTTACTTGATCACTGTTGACTTGCAGGATCTCTGGCGCCATATATCCGATCGTGCCCCCGGTGACCCGCATCCCGATCGGGCGGACAAGACCAAAATCGATCAATGTGATTTTCTGCCGGTTTGACATCACATTGCTTGGTTTAACATCACAATATACAAATCCTTTTTTATGTATATAACCTAACGCAGAGCATAAGTGGGTCAGTATCTTCAAGGTCTCCTTTATGGAGAACCTTTTCCTGCTATTAAGGATTTGATTCTTTAAGGTAGTATTCCCAATAAAATCTAGAACAATATAGGGACGCTGACCTTTCAAGTTATAATCACAAAGTCGAATAATGTTCGGATGGTGACAATTTATGAGGAAATTCGCTTCCTGGATGATGTATTCCCCCGATCGGTCAATGATACGGTGCCCAATATCCAGTGTTTTACCGACACTTTCTTCATATTCCTCTTGATCATTAACCCCGGCAAAGTGCAATGGGAGTATTTTTATGGCGACCATTGAATTTCTTGTATTATCAACAGCTTTATATATCTCGGATGTGCCGCCTTTACTGATTGGCGCAATCACATGGTATTTTTCAGAGATGAATTGATCGATCTCTCCATGATAGATGTTTTGATCGCTGGAATGGCTGCTCATAAGATAATTATACCGTGCAGGAACCTGTTGGCAGGTTGATATTTTAAAATAGTGGGTATATTATCCAGTGCGCGTGAAAGTAAACGGAGTTCGCGGGTTATAATTGAAATTAAGTAGCCCCTGTAATAAAGGATCGTTATGAAACAAAAACTTATATTTCTTCTGATTTTTGTAATGATCGTAGGTTGTAGTCCGTCCAATCCGGTGGATATTCCCAATAGGGATCAATAAAATTTGAAGACGAGGCACTGAAATAACAAAATACATTTGGAAGAGCATATATGAATATTTCACTTAATCGCAGGGATTTGTTTAAAAATTCAACCATTAAAGATAAACTGAATTTATTTCAGTTACTATTTGAAACTAAGTCTCTGACTGCGGACCTTGCCCTGGCTCTGCTCAAGATCATTCATCAGGAATTGAATGATCATCAAAAACCTGATCGTACTGTTTTTAAGCGGTATGCCGAAGCGATCGAGAGCCTGCGTTTTAATGTCCCTGATCTGCTTCAACAAATTGTGGATGGCTGGAAAGCCCATCAAAATGTTACGCCTGAGGAATGGTTTTCTGATGATAGTTCAGATACAGACAATAATTCAGCGGCACATCAATAGTAAGGTTTCAAAATAAGACTCCCTGAAATATCCATGTCAGTTTTTTTGATTAACCCGTCGAACATCCTAATAAGTACATGGTCTTCATCAATTAAAAAGTAGAGCGACTCTTATTCAGAAGAGTCGCTCTACTTTTTTTAATCCGGCCACGAAGAAAAAAACATACCCAAAGAAATCACCCCGTGAATATGGATTTCATCTTTCATACCCATCCTCCTCGCGGACAGATAATCTTTCTGTCCGCGAGGAGGATGGGGGATATTTTACGCCTGCACTCCGGTAAAATCGATGCAGGTGTTTTCCTGATTTTAGAAACAGGCTGTAGGTTTATGTCGGCAATTTGAATATGAGGCCTAAAGCCAACAGAATAGCCGCGATCAATAATTCCCCGCCAGCCTTCCATAGATCACGAAATGCATTGTCCCACTCCTTCTGCACATAAGCCAGCCAGGGCGCATTTTTGTCGTAGACGATTTCAACCGTTTCACCGGGCTTGTAGCGCCGGGCTTGAAAAGTGGCGCTGTCCACCACTTCGATGGTCAGTTCTTTTTCGTCAGGTGTTCTATAAAAGAATTGGGGATGATTGACTTTGCCCAAAATGGAGGACATCATGCCTGTCGTTGTCCCCTCGTTCGAATGCGGACCGTTATTCAATTGCACGATCCCGGTCGTGGTTGAACTGTTCTTTTTGATCTCCCTCATTCGCAAAAGTTGCGGAATTGCGGGAATTCCCGTTGTCAAACCAAGGATGAATAGTAGAAGAGCAATACCGTAAATCATTATTTTTTCCCTTTGTGCAGGAATAAACTCCATGGGAATTATATGCGAAACACGTCTAAATACTATGGTTCATTTCAAAATTGTACTTTATGGTCATTTATGACCCAAAAAAGCCAACATATTAAGGTGTTCAATGAGAGCTGTTTATGTAATATTTATTTCTGATCAGGAATTAGTTCGGATTACCCGCTTCCGAGCCATGAACAGCAAAATATTTACACAAGGATTGGCATGGATCTTAATCGAGGCAAAATTTTATTATCTGACGATATATTGGCCATCATGAAAGGCGTTGATTTTGAATTCAGTTTTGCTTTTCAACCCATCGTCAATGCGGACAAACGTGAGGTTGTTTCGTATGAAGCCCTGGTCAGGGGGCCGAACGGTGAGCCTGCCACAGACGTGTTCTCGCAGGTTGGCGAAAATCTTTATGGATTCGACCAGGCTTGCCGCATCAAAGCGATCCATATGGCCAGCCAATTAAAACTTAATAAACAATTGAATATCAATTTGCTGCCATTCGGAAGCTACCAGACCGGTATGAACATCCGCGCAACATTGCGCGCATCGGAAAATTTTGGCTTCCCGATCCAGAACATAGTTTTTGAGGTGACTGAATCTGAGATGCTGACTGATCACCGCCGCTTGATTGATATTATCAAAATGTATCAGGAGTTTGGATTTCAGACCGCCATTGATGATTTTGGGACCGGGTATTCGGGATTGAAATTATTGGTGGAATACCAGCCTAACTATGTCAAACTTGACCGTCACCTCATTGCGGATATTCAAACGAATGATATCAAACAAGCAGTGGTGCAGGGGATCGGGTTTATTTGCAAAAAATTGGGGGTGGGATTAATGGCGGAAGGGGTGGAGAAGTTCGAAGAGTTTTCATGGCTTCGCGCGATCGGCGTTAATTTATTTCAGGGTTATTATTTTGCGTCGCCGGCTTTTGAATCTCTGCCTGACGTGGCTGTTGGCTTATATGCCTGTTGAATCAAAACTCTTAAAAAAAACAAGCCTCTGACATTTAGAGGTCTCAGAAGCCTGTTTTTTCATATTCAGTTTTTCTAAAATCCTAAGTTGTTAGTTCTTACTAAAGGGGTGGACCAGCATCACGGGAATATGCGCGTGATGCACAACCCGGTCTGCGACACTGCCCATCAACCAACGCTGAATGCCGGAACGTCCATGGGTAGACATGGCGATCATATCGGCGTGGACCTCATCTGCGACCTTCAAGATTAATTCAGGAATTGGGCCTTCACGCATAATATGTGAAACCTTTGCGCCTTCCTCTATTAATTTAGCTTCTTCTTTTTCAAGGTAGGCTTCGGTCTCGATCTCTGTTTCCTCAATCACCTTGGTTGCCAATCCTGGGCTGCGTGCGAGAAATTCCAAACTTGGGGTCACAGGCACGCTCAAAAGTATGATCTCTGCGCCTTCGGTTTTTGCCAGCGCTTGTACATGAGGCAATACAGCTTCTGCAAGTGATGATCCATCCAACGGGACTAGTATTTTTTTGTACATGAGGCATCTCCTTTTGATCGGAAGAACATAAATGGAAATGTTTATGAATTATTTCACAATCACTATAGCATAAGGAGATTTGAATTTCAAGACCTGCTATCTGGCTTTTATCTTGCTCATGGCGTATTCTGCCAGCGCGGCGATGGTCAACGACGGATTCACGCCCGGATTGGCGGGCATGATCGAACCGTCGATGATGTACATACCGTCGTAATTATGTACCTCAAAATTTTCATTGACCACGCTTTCGTCCGCAGTTTTACCGATCGGTGCACCGCCAAGAATGTGCGCCGTGGTCGGCAGGTTTAGCAAATTCTCGCCGATTGAGCCAAGTGGTACTCCATTAATACGCGCCGAAAAATCACGCGTCAATTCGTGTGAGCCTTGAACCTGCGCTCCGATCTCATAACCGGGTTCCTTCTCGGCTACCATCGCGCGGCGGAAGAGCGTGAATCCGCTGCGGCCAATTTGGAAGCGCATACGATTATCGGCGTGCTGCATCACGAGCAGGATGGTCACGTTGTGCGCCCAGCCTGGCAGTACCAGCGCTTTCAGGAAGTCAATGGGATGCGTCAGCGCCCACCAGATAAATTTCAAAAGGCGGAGCGGGATGCTTACATCGGTATCAATTAACGGCGCGGCCAGGAAGCGCATCAGGGATGATCCATCTGGATATCGCACTGGCTCGACACGGGTGATATCGTCATAGTTGTAGATGGATGAAATGGAAACGCCTTCTGAATAATTGATATCAGACTTGCGTGCGACGCTTCCCAACAAAGCCTCTGAGTTGGTCCTGACCATGTGACCGAGTCTACGGGATAGATTCGGCAGGGACCCCTTCACGTCACGCAGGTTCAATAATAATTTCATCGTCCCCATCACGCCCGCGGAGAAGATGATGTTCTTTGCGTGGACAGTTTGTTTGCTCTTGAAAAGTTTGGTTGAATCTTGGTAGGTGATTTCATAGCGGGCTTCTGACCGTCCACCGTCCACCGTCAACGGTCTGACATCTACAACTTCCACTTCTGCGCGAACCTCCGCGCCATTCTTCTCCGCAAAATACAAATAATTTTTAGGTAATGTGTTCTTCGCATTGTGACGACATCCCACCATGCAGCCGCCGCAGTGCTGACATCCTGCTCGGTCTGGACCATCTCCCCCGAAGAATGGATCGGGAACGGTCACACCTGACTCGCCAAAATATGCACCTACATCCGTTGCGCGGAAGCTATGTCCCATGCCGCGTTCTTCGGCCATTTGTTTGAGCAGATCATCCGCTTTCCATAGTTTTGGGTTGCGCGCCGCGCCGAGCATTCTCCTGGCAGTGACGTAATGTTCTCTAAGTGTTTCTCCCCACTTCACATTTTGATTCCACGCGGAGGTCGCGAACGTTTCATCAGTGGGGATCTCCAGCACATTGGCGTAGCCGAGACTACCGCCGCCCACGCCCGCGCCATGCAAGACCATTACCCCTTTGAGAATGCTAATCTGCAAAATCCCATACGCACGGATCGCAGGCATCCAGACGTATCTCCAGTACTGCCAGTTGGATCTGGCAAAGTCTGTATCTTTGAATCGCTTTCCCTTTTCAAGCACGAGAACGGAATAGCCTTTTTCTGTTAACCGCATTGCCGAAACACTTCCCCCAAAGCCAGAACCGATGATCACATAATCATAGACTTGAGTCATTATGATGCCCTCCCAGGCGAATTGGCGTGATTATAACAAGAGCTTTCAGGATTACACCGATCAAAAGACATGGGGGATTGACTTTCGATTCGAATGGCATATATTGATAATTGGATAACCTATGAACCGTGCTGCGATCTTCTTTCTTGTTTTCATTACTTTGGGATTGGCAATTCTTTTGGCGTTGCTGGGTGCGGCTACGATCAGATCCAATTTGCTGGGTTGGTTTCTTCTTGTTTTAGGTTCGACATATTTTTTCGGTGTAATTATTGTTTACTGGATTCGCAGAATACAATTTTGGCGTCCCCGGGCAAAAGGTGAGTTTGTAAAAGAGGAACAGAATGACTGGTCTTTCTGGTTGATCGTCATCGGAATGATCTCCGTTTTTTATTTGCCGCCCCTTGAATATATTTTCTTGCCTGCAGCTTTGCCATGCATGGTTTGGATGCAAGCCACTGGTTTAACTTTTATTATTCTTGGCTCGGTGTTATTTATCTGGGCGCGGCGTATGCTGGGAAAATTTTATTCGGGACATGTCTCAGTGATCGAGGGTCAACTATTGATGCAGAGCGGACCTTATCGATTCATTCGTCACCCCGCTTATGCTGGTTACCTGTTGATGTCCCTTGGTCTTGCGCTCGGCTATTCCAGTCTGGCAGGGCTTGCTGCGACTCTATTTCTTTTACTGCCCTCTGTAATTTATCGCATCCGCATTGAAGATAAAATGCTTGCCGAATATTTTGGTAATGAGTTCAAGGCTTATGCCGCCCGGGTTGCAAGATTGATTCCAGGCCTTTGGTGAAGGAGCGTTATGAATATACCTGAGGTGAATTTAAAAGGTGTTGCACGGACTCTGCTTGTACCCCTGGCATGCCGTGCCATTGAATCCATTCGCCCCGATGCGATCATCCAGGACCCGCATGCCGTTGATGTGTATAACGCGCTCGGCGGTAATTCTGATTTCGTGATGGGTATGAGCGGGGTGGATATTTTTGTCACCGCAATGCGCGCCCGCCAATTTGACAGATTCACACGTGATTTTCTCGCCCGCAATCCAGATGGGTTGGTGGTCGACCTCGGTTGCGGATTGGACACACGCTTCAACCGTCTCGATGATGGACAGATGAACTGGCTTGGCGTGGATCTGCCCGAAGTCATCGAACTGCGCCGAAAATATCTGCCTGACGATGAGCGCTGCAAAACCATCCCGCGATCGATGTTTGAACTTTCATGGCTGGATGATGCTGCGCAGGTGAACAAGCCTGTTATCTTTTTGGCGGAGGGTGTCTTTCCATATTTCAGTACGGCAGATATCAAGCCGATGGTGATGGCTATGGCGGCGCGTTTCCCGAAAGCGGAATTGGTTTTCGATGCCGCCGCACCTTTTATCTCGCGTCATCACAACCGCACCAGTTCTGTATTAAAGCGTTCGGGTACGCGTATTCTTTGGGATGCGAAAAATCCCCAGGAATTGGAAACCTGGGGACTGCGCCTGCTCGACCATTGGTATTACTTCGATAACCCCGAACCACGTCTGCGCGCCTTCTTTTGGATGCGCTTTATCCCGTTCATGGCTAAGGCAACGGGGGTTTTTCATTATAGGCTTTGAGAGTGTAGGGCCTCGTTAAAGTGGGGGTTGCTTCGTCGCTGCTTTGCGGCTATTCACTATTATCTGCTTTTTAATACTTATAAAACCCGCGTCCCGTCTTTCTTCCCAAATAACCCGCATCCACCATTTTTCTCAGCAAATACGCGGGACGATATTTATCTTCACCCAAATCCCTTTGCAAGACTTCCATCACGAACAGTACCACATCCAGACCGATCAAATCTGCCAGGGTGAGTGGTCCCATCGGATGATTCATTCCCAGCTTCATGACCTGGTCAATAGCTTCGGGTGTGCCGACATTTTCCTGCAAAGCGAAGACTGCTTCGTTGATCATCGGACAGAGGATCCTGTTTGAAATGAACCCAGGCGAATCATTGGCTTCGACCGGTTCCTTGCCCATCCATTTGCAGACTTCAAGGGTGGTGGTCATGGTGTCGTCCGAGGTCGCCAGTCCGCGGATGACTTCGACCAGTTTCATCAGCGGCACGGGATTCATGAAATGCATCCCGATCACTTTTTCGGGACGCTTGGTCACTGCGGCGATCTTGGTGATCGAAATGGACGAAGTATTGGTCGCGAGGATAGCGTTTACATTTGCGTGCGCATCCATGTCACGGAAGATCTTGAATTTTAATTCAGGGTTTTCTGTCGCGGCCTCGATTACCAAATCCGCTTCAGCGATGTGAGTCATATCTGGCGCGAAGTGGATCTTTTCGATGGAATCCTTTTGCTCCTCTGAGATCACGCCTTTTTCGAATAGTTTGGTTGAAGATTTCTGAATGGTGGCTTTTGCCTTTTCGAGCGCGGCGGGCATCACATCCATGCAGGTGACGGTGTATCCCGATGTCGCTGCTATTTGCGCGATGCCATTGCCCATTGTCCCTGCGCCGATTACGAAGATATTTTTGATGGTCATGGTTTCTCCTTGGGGGAAAGTAGATAGGTAGACAGGTAAACAAGTAAACTCGTAAATACCTGCCTACATGTTTACATGTTTACGTTTTTCCGTGTGTACTTTTTTACATTCTCTCTTATCTGCTCAATATGCCCGGGGATATGCCTCGAATAGATATTGATCCATTGGTCAAAAGTGTAGGGCGCTTCGTATTCAGGGTGGATAATGGCATGTGTGAATACTTTTTCTGGCTGGCGCTTGAGCAATTCGTAAGTTGTCTTTCTTGCCAGCCGCGTAACTTCCAGCGCGTCTTCGAAATTATGATCGTGATAATTTAAAACATCCGCCCACAGCGCCTGATCATAGCCCATCAAGATTCCGCCCGGTTCGACGATCAATTTGCGGGCGCGTAAAGCCGCATTGGATTCAGAGTCCGCGATGTGGATGATGATCTCGTGAACGCTCCATTCGGTCGGCTCGGGTTTCCACTTCATCACCTCGTGCGGGACCTCGGCCAGTGCGGCTTTCAATAGGTCGAATCCACACCCGTAGAGTTCGATCTTTTCCTTGCGTTCGGTTTTGTCCATAGTTATGTCTCTCTTCGGTGGTTTCGATACGCCCCGCGAAAACCGTGCGGGGCTACTCAACCACCATAACTTTACTCGACCTCCACCGCCATTGCCACTGCTTCACCGCCGCCAAGGCACAAAGACGTAATGCCTCGTTTTAATCCGCGGTCTTTCAGGGCATAAATGAGAGTCGTTAAGACGCGCGCGCCGCTTGCTCCCAGCGGGTGACCGAGTGCGATCGCTCCGCCGTTCACGTTGACCTTGTTCCAGTCCCAGCCTTGATCGGCGAGGGCATATCCGTTGGCGAGGACTTGCGCGGCGAAGGCTTCGTTGACTTCAAAGAGGTCAACATCGCTGATCTGCCATCCGATCTTTTTTAGCAATTTTGGAATTGCGATACCCGGTGCAGCGAATAAATATTTCGGTTCCAAAGCAGCTTGCGCGTATCCAATAATACGGGCGATAGGCTTGAGGTTATTCCTTTCAGCATAAGCACGAGAAGAGATCACCACCGCCGCAGCGCCGTCGTTCATGGAAGAGGCGTTGCCCGGAGTGACTTTGCCATCCGCTTTGAAGGCGGGCTTTAATTTTGCAAGTGATTCGAGTGTGCTGTCTTTACGCGGACCTTCATCTTTGTCAAAGATGGTCACTTCACCCTTTCGCCCGGGGATTTGGACGGGAGCAATTTCCAGCTTGAAGCGTCCCGCTTCTTGAGCCGCAACAGCTTTCAGATGAGAGCGAAGCGCGAATTCATCCATCGCCTCGCGCGTAACCTCGTACTCGTCCGCGATAAATTCGGCAGCGTTGCCCATGCCCCAATTCTCAAACGGATCCCACAGGCCGTCATTGAGCAGGGCATCGGTGAGAGGTTGATTTCCGAACTTGAGTTCGCCCGAACGCCCGTTGACCAGATAGGGCGCGCGGCTCATCGACTCCATTCCGCCTGCCACGAACAGATCGGCATCGCCAGCGCGGACAGCCTGCGCCGCCATCATGGCCGCCTTCAAGCCTGATCCGCACACTTTGTTAATTGCGGTAGCGCTGACCGTGGCTGGAAGCCCCGCGAAGATCGCGGCTTGACGGGCGGGAGCCTGTCCATTCCCAGCTTGGATGACATTGCCCATCAGAACCTCTTCAATATCCTGTGGATCAATTCCTGCGCGTTCCACTGCGGCTTTGACTGCCACCGCGCCGAGTTTGGTTGCAGGGATACTGCTTAACCCGCCCTGAAATTTTCCAATGGCTGTGCGCGCTGCACTTAAGATCACGGCTTCATTTTCTTTGCTCATGGGGGTTCTCCTATAGGTGGTGTCGCAATTATAAAGCCTGGAATATTACGTGGAGCGCAGACTTCAGCCTGTGTTTCGTTTTCAGTTACAATTTCACATATGAATGAATTGAATTCCCTCTACGATCTGATCGGCGGCGAGACAGGCTTGCGTACGCTTGTTGACCGATTCTATGATCTGATGGACACATCTCCCGAAGCAAGGGATATCCGTGCTCTTCACGCGAAGAGTTTAAATCAATCGCGAGAGAAACTCTTTATGTTCCTCTCTGGCTGGTCGGGCGGACCGTCATTGTATATCGAGAAATATGGCCATCCGCGCCTGCGTCAGCGTCACATGCCTTTTTCGATCGGTGACGTTGAGCGTGATCAGTGGTTATGGTGTATGAACAAGGCCTTGGATGAAAGCGGATTTCTCCCTCCGTTGTGGAACATCTCAAGACGCGCTTTGCCGAGGTGGCTGATTTTATGCGGAATAAGGCGTAAGAACCTTAACCACAAAGGGCACGAAGGAACACGAAGGAAAAATCAAGAATAAAAATTATTCGTGTTGGTCTTGTTTTGGTGTTGATCTCACCTTTTGTATGTTTTGGCGTTGGTCTCCTGACCAACGCCTTTCATTTCCTATTCCCCGATATTCTTCAACGCCTCGCGCCGGCTTAGCGGATGCAAATCCTTTGTGGCTTTCACGAATTTTTTCACCGGCGCGGGGTTTGTGTGAGCATATTGTCGCAACGCCCAACCGATGGCTTTATTGATGAAGAATTCATCCGAACCGAGATTTTCTCTGACGATCTCACATAGCAGATCAAAGTCCGTTTCTTTTTTGTAGCCAAGCTGAAAAAGCAATGTCGTGCGGCGCAGCCAAAAGTTATCCGACTTGCGCCATTTCTTTAAATATTTTTCTTTTACTTTGTGGAATCGCTTGAATTGACTTCCAACTGCGTGACTGGCGAGCAGGTCAACTGTGTCCCACCATGATTTGTCCATGATCAGATATTCAATGGCGGTGATGAATTCAGGCTCAAGTTTCTGCTCCAATTTGCTAATGAGGGTCATGGCGGCATATTGGAATTCACGCTGCGGCAAAGACCAAAGTTCGCGTGAGATTAAATCTAGTTGATCAAGTTGGGGAAGTCCATGCTCTTTGATGAAATCCCGCATGAGGACCGCATTTTGCGGTGATTTGATCCCAAGATATTCAAACTGATCCCGCATGTATTTCTTCATCGGTCCCGCCTGCGCGGGATCTGCGTTTTGTTCGAAAATATCTTTCAGCTCAAGAACATATGAGTGCATGCAACCTTCTATTTGTGTTTTAGAAATTCCCCATGTACACGTTGATACGTATCCTCCAAAGACTCAGGCAGAACGCGCGTCTCTCCTGTCGTGGACATGAAATTCGTATCTCCAGCCCAGCGCGGTACAATGTGAATATGGACATGTCCCAACACGCCTGCGCCCGCCGCTTCGCCGATATTGATTCCCATATTGAAAGATTCCGTCCTGTAAACTTTTCGCAGGATGGTTGTACAGCGTGAAGCAAGTTCCATCATTTCTGCGCGAGTCTCGGGATCAAGATTTTCCAAATTGGACTCATGCCTGAAGGGAATAACCATCACATGTCCGCTCGTGTAGGGGAAGCGGTTGAGGATCACATACGCGTTTTTCCCGCGAAAGGCGATCAGATTTTCAGGGCTGTCTGTTTTGTCTTGCGCAATACAAAATACACAGCCAGCCGTTTTTTCGTGTTTTTCAATATATTTCATACGCCAGGGTGACCAGAGATGCTTCATAGGTAAAGATTGTAGCAGAGAAATTATTATCTTCTCGATAGACTCGAACGGTTTCCTAAACCTTTTAATTAATTTTGATTGTTGAACTTAAACATCAACGACTGTCTCACTGCAGGCCACTCCGAATTGATAATGGAAAATACAACGGTGTCGCGATAGCTTCCATCGGCTGTGCGTTGGTGGTTTCTCAACACGCCATCCTGCTTTGCACCTAATCTGGCGATCGCGGCGCGCGACTTGTGATTATGCCAGTGTGTGCGGAACTCCACTGCGATTGCATCCAATTTTTCAAATGCGTGAGACAGGAGCAGGTACTTGCACTCCGTATTTACGGCCGTCCGCTGATAACTTTCCGAATACCATGTGTAACCGATCTCCAGGCGTTGATTGCCCTCATCCACATTGAAGTAACGGGTACAGCCTATGATCTTATTGGATTCCCTGTCTCGGACAATGAACGGCATCGCTCCCGCATTATCGCGCATATCCAATGCCGTTTTTATGTATGCTTCCGCTTTTTCAGGCGAGGGGATGGATGTGAACCATAACTTCCAAAGTTCGCCGTCTTTAACAGCGTTGATCATGCCATCCAAATGTTCCAGGGAAAGCGGTTCCAAAACAACTTTTAAACCCGTGAGTGTAATTGGCTCAATCCATCTTTTTTTCATATTTTATCCTTCCAGCTAGAATAACATCACAAAAAATATTTCAACAATTATAGGCGAATTTTTTTTCGCCTTTCTCATATCTCACTCTTTCCAATTTCCTATTCACTATTCACCATTTTTCGATTATCCTGTAATTCAATGCAGCCGACCTTGTTTTCCTCCATTCACCTGACCGTCTCTCAACTCACTTTCCGCATCCGTAAATTGCTGGAAGGCGATCTTGAAATGCAGGATGTGTGGGTGGAGGGTGAGATCTCGAATCTCTCAAGACCGAATTCTGGTCATATTTATTTCACACTCAAGGATAAAAATGCTTCCTTGAAGTGTATGATGTGGAAACCTGACGCAGCGCGGCTGCGTGTCAATTTGCAGGACGGCATGGCAGTCGAAGCGCATGGACGCCTCACTGTCTACGAGCCGCAGGGAAGTTACCAACTCGCGGTGAATCTCATCCAGCCCAAAGGGGAAGGCGCGTTATATCAGGAGTTCCTGCGTCTGAAAGCCATGCTTGAGGCTGAAGGTCTTTTTGATCCTGAACACAAACGCTCCATTCCGCAGTTTCCCCGCAAGATTGGAATTGTTACTTCGCAAACAGGCGCGGCATTGCGCGACATGCTGAACACCATTCGCCGCCGCCTGCCGCTCGCCCGCGTCATTCTTGCGCCTTCGCCCGTGCAAGGCGTAGACGCCCCTCCCGCGCTCGTCAAAGCGATCCAATCGCTCAATCACCAAAACCCAGATGTCATCCTGCTTGCGCGTGGCGGCGGTTCCATTGAAGACTTATGGGCTTTCAACGATGAACGGATTGTCCGCGCCGTGGCGAATTCAAAAGCGCCCGTGATCTCAGGCGTGGGTCACGAAACCGATTTCACGCTCTGCGATTTTTCCGCGGATCTGCGCGCGCCGACGCCGACCGCCGCGGCGGAACTTGCCACGCCGATCACGATTCTCGACCTCAGCAGTGACCTGCTCTCTGCGCGCGCGCGTCTCAATGACTTAACCTCGAACCTGCTCGCTGAACAAAAAGCAGTGCTCTCATCTATGACAGCGCGCCTGAAATATGTTTCACCAGAAAGACAGCTTCAGTCGGAATATCAACATCTCGATGAGTTTTCCCGCCGCGCATATTCCGCGTTGACTCACCGCATCCAATTGCAGGCCTCAAACGTAGATGGTATATCAAAACGTTTGCAATCGCTAAACCCGCAAGGCATACTTTCGCGTGGATATGCTATCATCACCAGAAAAGATGATGGCGCTGTCGTGTCAAAAACATCTCAGGCGCACGGCGAGATGAAAGTCCGCGTTAGTGACGGCGAATTCGAAATAAATCGTAAATCGTAAATCGGCCGAGCCCACTGCACGGAGATCTTATGGCAAAAGCATCTGCAAAAAAAACAGAAAAAACAGTGGAAGAATTATCCTATGAGGAAGCATTGACTGAACTCGAGGGCATTGTCGAATCTCTGGAAGATGGGCAGAACCCTCTCGAAGAGTCGCTGAATCTCTTTGAACGGGGGCAGGCCTTGGTCACGCATTGCGGCGCATTGCTTGAGTCCGCTCAACTCAAAGTGCAAAAACTGGCTGGAGAGTCGCTCATTCCGTTCGAGGAAGAATCCGAATGAACTTTCTTGCCATTTTCGAGAATAAAGTATTGATCGCTGTGTTGATCGCCTGGCTGTTGGCGCAGGCGTTAAAGATCCCAACTGAATACCTGCGCTCGCGCCGCTGGATGTGGGCCATGTTCTTTGCTCCCGGCGGGATGCCCTCTTCCCATTCTGCCCTATTGGTTTCTGGAACGCTCGCAGTTGGTTTGTATCAGGGATTCAATAACCCTTTGTTTGGGATCGCCGTCGCCATCACGATGATCGTTGTCCATGACGCGGCTGGTGTGCGCAGGCAGGCTGGTATGCACGCGGAACGCATCAACCTGCTTTTTGACGAGTTATTAAAAGGTCATATGTGGGATGAGAATGCTCTAAAGGAAGTCATCGGTCATACGCCGCTTGAGGTGGTTGGGGGGATTCTGTTGGGTTTATTGGTGGCGTTCGTACAGTGGAAGATTTGGCCGTAATGATTTTATGTAGGGGCGAGGTCGCCTCGCCCCTACCGATTTTTCAACCTTCTCAAGACCCCGCTGACCATATACTGTAGTTCGGGCACTCGTAAGATCCATAGCGCGGAAATATAAACCCCGCCGCCAAAGATCACGCCGATGGGCGTGAGGATCCACGCGCTCAAGTTTTTCCCAAAATATAGACAGCCCGCGATCACGACCGACATGGACAATACGCCGAGGGCGGCGAGTCCGATTCCGTTCAAAATTTGTCCCCCATCAATCCCATTTAATCTCTTACGCATCACAAAAAATAATGCGGCAGCTTCGAGCGCGGTGGCAAAAGAATTCGCCAGCGCCAGGCCGCCGTGCGGCATCCAGCCAATGGATGCGAACAGCCTGGCGAAGAGAATGCTGAAGATCACATTCAATCCCATCGCGATCACGCCGATCATGACTGGCGTCTTGGTATCATGCTGGGCATAAAAGGCGCGCGTCAGAATTTCCATGATCGAATGTCCGACCATGCCCGCAGCGTACCAGAGCAAAGCCCATGCCACAAGTTGAACGGCGCGCGCGTCAAATTCTCCGCGTTGATATAACATCGAGATCAACGGCTCTCGCAAAAGGATGAGTCCGATACTGGCGGGTAAGGCAAGAAAGATCACGCCGCGCAAGGTGGATGCCAGGGATGCGCGCATTTCATCATTCTGGCCGAGCGCGTGCTGTGCGGAAAAAGTCGGCATGACCGCGATCGCCACTGATTGCGCAATGACTGCCTGCGCCATGAGCATCAATGAAAAGCCATAATTCAAGCCAGTGATGCTTCCAAAAGGCATTTGCGAAGCCAATCTTAAATTCACCCAAAAATTGAGCTGTACCACTGCCACACCCAGGAGACGTGGTCCCATCAAGAGAAATACTTGTCTGGTGTTTGAGTTATTGAAATCCAGTGTGAAAGTATACGTACCTTTTTGCTTGAAAAGTGTGGGGAGCAAGACCAGTAAATATAACAATGCCCCAATCACAACTCCCCATGCCAACCCGTAAATTCCCATCGTGGGGGAGAGGAAGACTGCGCCGAAAATAATTCCCAGCTGATACATGGCAGGCGTCAGCGCGGGCACCAGGAATATTTGATGCGCGTTCAAGATGCCAACGATCAATCCGCCCAGCCCAAACAGGATCGTGGAGATCAATTGAATTCGCAAGAGCGAAATTGTCAGCGCGAAAATTTCTGGATCGTTGGAAAGTCCGAGAGTGTAGTGAACCACTTGCGGGGCGAAAAAGGCAATAAGTGCGGCGAGCAGGCTGAGGGTCAGTGTGACCGCGTTGGCGATCGAAGAGGCAAGTCTCCAGGCGGAAACTTTGTCGTCGCGTGCAAGCAATCCAGTGAACATGGGGATGAACGCAGAGCCAAGCGCGCCGCCTGCCACCAGCAAAAACAGGGTTTCACTGACGCGGTTTGCCGCGAAGAACGCGTCGAGTTCAGGCGATGCGCCAAAAGTGCGTGCCACAAGAATTCCGCGCACCAGTCCAGCGATCTGTCCAAAGAGTATTGCGATCATGACCGTGCCGGCGGCGCGCGCGATCTGTTTATTTGCTGTTGATTCTTTCATAGGGTGGCGGGATTATAATCGCTTCGGGAGAAATTTTTATGAAGAAGACTTTCACCATCCTGTTCATTTTTGCCCTGATATTGACTGCTTGTGATGCGGTTCCGTTGACGCCTCCCGCTTCGCCCCCGCCGACAGATGTTCCTGTTTCTGAACCATCTGTTCCGCTGGAAGAGATTCCGCTCGGCGCAGGCTATGGGGTGCGCGGCGCATGGTTCGAACTGTATTTTACGGATCCTGAAAGCCCGCTTGCCTCACAGAAAACAGGCGGCCCTGACGGTCCACTAGCCGAGGCGATCGATTCCGCGCGCTTGAGTGTGGATGTTGCCATTTACAGCCTGAGCCTGAACAGCATTCGCGATGCGTTACTGCGCGCGCACGACCGCGGCGTACAAGTCCGCATGGTGATGGAAAGTGATAACCTCGACCGTTCTGACCCGCAGAAGTTGAAGGATGCGGGTATTCCCATTTTGGGAGATCGGCGCGAAGGGCTGATGCATGATAAATTCGTGGTGATTGACAACTCTGAGGTGTGGCTGGGTTCGATGAATTTTACAGATTCTGGGGGGTATACAGATAATAATAATTTGATGCGGATCCGCTCTGTGAAGATGGCTGAGAATTTTACAAAAGAATTTGAAGAGATGTTCACGGATGACAAGTTTGGCTCCGATGTGGTCGCCGAGACCCCCAATCCGCGTGTCACCATAGACGGTACGCCGATCGATGTCTACTTTTCGCCTGATGATGGTGTGCAAGCCAGTTTCCTTGACCTGGTCAATAATGCCCGGGAAAGTATTTATTTCATGGCTTTTTCCTTCACCGCTGACCCGATCGGAGAGGCGGTGCGGGCTCGCGCCGCAGACGGTGTGACCGTGGCAGGGGTGATGGAAACCGACCAGGTCAAATCGAATATCGGCACCGAGTTCGACCATTTCAGTCAGGATGGTTTGGATGTCTATCAGGATGCCAACCCCGGCCAAATGCACCACAAAGTGATGATCATTGACCAAAATATCGTTATTTTTGGCTCATATAACTTTACCGACAGCGCCGAGACCCGTAATGACGAGGATTTATTGGTGATCTACAATCAGGATATCGCCGCGCAATTTATTGCCGAGTTCCAAAGGGTGTACGCGCAAACAAAATAACCTGTCCTGAGATAAATTTCCACCACCCAAAACGGCTGTTTTCAGTAATTTACTGAAAACAGCCGTAACTTTTTTGTTACCTTTGCGACTTATAAATGTAACCGAGACATATTTATTGAGGAAAATATGAAAAAAATTACCCGCCAAATTGTTTTTTTACTCTTGCTAGCCGCATTACTTGTCACAGCCCGCGCCAGCGCGGCGATCCATGCGAATAATTCAACGGCCGGGGTTGAAATTGGACCGAAAATTAATACTCAAACCATCGTTTTTGATAAAGGTGACAGTGATGCTTATGGCATAGTAGAGAGTATGAGAATGGATACACTTCTCATCGGCGGACAGTTTTTCACTCTTACAAGCACTACCACGTTTAAAGACCTGCTTAAGTCGGGAGACTTTGTCAAAGTACATTATTCTCTTAACCCTGATGGCAGCTACACCATTGTGGAAATTGAACTTTGGAATGCAGCTCAGGTCTCGATCGGTAGTTCTAACTAGATTTAAAATGACAACAATGGTAAAGGATAATTAATGGATTATTCTGAATACGGTAATTTTTATCGCTTTCAGAATGGTATACTCCGATGAACGAACGAACCATTCCAACCAATTATCAACGGAGAGCCGCGTTTCCCATGTCTAGCATCGAAGACAAACGCGTTCTGGATGGCTTGCGTGATCTTGATCAGCAGGTTATCGGAGCGATCTACGACCAGTATTTTTCAGAAATTTATCGTTATGTATTATACCGAATGGGTGACGCAACCGTGGCTGAGGATATTGCCAGCGATGTTTTTGTGCGTATGCTTGAAGCTGCCCAGAATAATAAAGCTCCAACTACCAATATTAAGGGATGGCTGATTGGGACCGCTTCCCACGCTGTGGCGGACCACTTGCGTAAAAAATACCGTCGTCCTGAGGAAGAACTTTCCGAGACGATGCCCGACCTTAGCCCGAGCATCGCCGCTGAAATTGATCAACGCGAACAGAACCGTTCTGTAAAAAGCGCGTACGCGCAATTGAGTCCGGATCAACAAAATGTACTTGCCCTGCGTTTTGGACAGGGATATTCTTTGGAAGAAACTGCAATGCATATGAATAAAAATGTAAATGCCGTCAAGGCTCTCCAGTTCCGCGCACTGGCTAATCTTCAGCGCGAGGTCGGTGAGGTGGACTATGAATAATAAATTATATGATGCTTTGGAAACCTGTTTGCAGGAAATTGAGAAAGGGGCAGCGCTTGAAAGTGTCATCGCGCGTTATCCTGATCTTGCCAATGAGTTACGTCCGATCTTGAAGGCTTCCATTCAGGCTCGCAAGTTGAGCGCGGACCCTTCGGCGGAAGCGATGCGCCGTGGACGCGCAAAATTATTACAGCGCGCCTCCGAGATGCGGGAAGCGAAAATAGCTCCACGCAAACGCGTAATCCCGATCTTCCAACGGCTTGCCCTTTCCCTCGGAATGGCTGCCACTTTCCTTGTAAGTGGAACTGGTTTGGTGGGCGCATCTGCCACAGCGCTGCCTGGCGAAAATCTTTATCCGGTCAAACGCACCTGGGAAGATCTGCAATTGCTTTTTACTCTTGATCGGGATGTTCGTGATGTGGTGAAAAGCCAATTTGAGATCGAACGTTTACATGAAGTGAACGAATTGATTGCTGAAGGCCGCCATGAAGTCATCCAGTTTGCAGGCGTGTTTATGCAGGTAAATGGCGTCTACTATGTTTCAGGCGTAAATGTTCTCATTCCATCCAATTTGCAGATTCCCGAAATTGGGTTGGCAGTGATCGTGACTGGTCGGACCAATGCACAGGGGTTTGTGGAGTTGGAATCACTCGAACTCTTGCCAGACGGTGTCTTTGTACCTGTTGGTCTCCCTGTTGAAATAGAATCAGAGTCTGAGTCAAATTCGAACTCTGATATTAACGGAAACGACGGATTAGATTCGATTTCAAATTCAAATGATAGTGATGGGTCAGGCGGTCAGTCAAGCGATAATGGCAATGAAGCCGGCGGTGGGGATAAACCTGAACACCGCGAAGATTTTGAGGTGGAAGGGGTTGTTGAATCTCTGTCAGAAACCACGCTTGTGATCCAAGGCAAAACCGTGTATTTGGAAAGTGCCACGATCAAAGGAAATCTGGAGAATGGCGTCAAAGTTGAAATTAAAGGGTACTATGCTGAAGATGGAAGATTTATCGTTACTGAAGTAAAAGTAAAGGGATCCAAATCTGATAGCAACAACAATAATGATAGCGGTGATAACGATAGTGGAAGCAACGACAGCGGTGATAACGACAGCAACGACAACGACAGCGGCAGTAACGATAGCAATGACGGCAGCAGCAGCAATGACAGCAGCAGCAATGACAATGATAGCAGTGATAACGACAGCAATCATAATGATAATGACAATCATAATGGCGGCGGTTAACAAAGATCAAAACAAAAAATGCGAGGTAACCCCTCGCATTTTTTGTTTAAATAGTCTCTGCCCAATTATCATTGCCATTTCTGCTAAAATGGATTAAATTATCTACTAGCACGCACGTTCTACAAAGCTCCCGAAATATGCTATTATCCGGGAGGTAAAAGAAGTTATGGAGACAACTCATGGCAGATTCAAATTTTTACCTTGGTCGTATAGTGGATGCAAAAACCGCGAAGCCCACTACAGTCGCTGTTGAATATGACCCCGCAGATTTAACCACCCACGCCGTTGTCACAGGCATGACAGGTTCAGGAAAAACAGGCTTATGCGTTGCCCTGCTCGAGGAAGCCGCATTACAAAATGTCCCCGCTATTATCATTGATCCCAAAGGTGACCTGACTAATTTACTTTTGCATTTCCCCGATCTGCTCCCGCAGGACTTTCAGCCGTGGATCGATCCCGAAATGCAACGCCGCACGGGTAAGACGATGGAACAGATCGCAGATGAGGCATCTTCTGCATGGGGCGCTGGATTAAATGAATGGGGTATCGGGCGGGAGCGTTTGCTCGCGTTGCAGAACGCCGCTAAATTCGCGATCTACACCCCAGGCTCAGATGCCGGTATCTCTGTCAGCGTGCTTTCCTCGCTGGCTGCGCCTGATCTCGAATGGGCAGCCAACCGCGAGGTTTTGCGTGAACGAATTTCAAGCACTGTCACCGCCTTGCTTGGTCTGGTCGGCATGAATGACATTGACCCGATTCGCTCGCGCGAGCATATCCTGCTTTCCAATATTTTTGAATTCCACTGGAGCGCGGGCAATGACCTCGATCTCACCGAGCTAATTCTTCAAACGCAAACCCCGCCGTTTCCCAACCTCGGCGCGTTCCCTGTCGATACCTTTTTCCCAGCCAAAGACCGAATGGAACTCGCGATGATCTTGAACAACATCCTCGCCTCACCTGCCTTTGAAACGTGGCGCGAAGGTGAAACCCTCGACATCCAATCCATGCTCTTTACACCTGAGGGCAAACCCCGTCATAGTATTTTTTATCTTGCGCATCTTTCAGATGGTGAGCGCATGTTCTTCGTTACGCTTTTGCTTTCCGCTGTTGAAACATGGATGCGTACTCAAAAAGGTTCTTCCTCTCTGCGCGCCCTGCTCTACATGGATGAGATCTACGGCTATCTTCCGCCTACCGCCGTGCCCCCCTCAAAAGGTCCGTTGCTTCGGATGTTGAAGCAAGCCCGCGCCTTTGGGCTTGGTCTTTTGCTCGCCACCCAAAACCCTGTGGATATGGATTACAAGGCTCTCTCAAACACAGGTACATGGTTCATTGGCAAACTCCAGACTGAGCGCGATAAGAACCGCTTATTGGATGGTCTCGAAAGCGCCGCGGGCGGGATTCCGCGCGCTGAGATGGATAAATTAATCTCATCGCTTGGCAAACGTGTCTTTGTCATGCACAATGTTCACGAAAAAATGCCTGTCTTAATTCAAACCCGCTGGGCGATGAATTTCCTGGCTGGACCTATGACGCGAGCCCAGATCCCCTCCCTCAATCAGTTGGTGAACGCTGTGGCAGCGCCTCGCACTGCGCCTCTATCGGTTCCCGCTTCGAAGGCAGGCGAAGTGGCGGATACACCACTTCGCCCTTCTGTCGAAGCCTTTCAGCCTGTTTCAGTTGCGCCGATTTCCCAATCTTCTGAACCGCAGTCTGTGGGCGTTCAGCCTGCCGCGCGCAACCTTCAGCCGTCAACCAATGGAAATTTAACAAAACCCACTCTCCCTGCCGGCATCCGCGAATATTTCCTGCCCCAGAATTTCAGTCTGCCCGAGGCTTTTTCCTCCGCTCAACGATCCATGCCTTCGCAAGCCATGATCCAGGGTGTGATCTATCGATCGTCTCTGCTTGCCGCCGCCCAGGTCAGGTTACTTGACCGCAAATATGGCGTGGATGCAGAAGTCACAAAAGCGGCGCTTGTGAACTCGCTTGATCGTCGCGGTATTGTCCGCTGGGATGAGTTCCCTTATGCTGGGCCTTCGCTGGATAAAGTCGAAACCACGCCAACCGCAGGCGCACGCTTTGGCGCAATAGACGTACCGTTGAATGACTCAAAATTGATGACCGCTCTGCAAAAAGATTTCACCGATTGGATCTTCCGTAATACGTCAGTCATGGCGCGCGAAAATCGCGCTCTTAAAGTTTCGGCGGGACCTGATGTCACACAGGCTGAATTCATGAAGGCGTGTTCCGATGCCGCGAGTGATGCGCGTGATGCCGAAGTCGCAAAGAAAGCCGCAGCGATCGACAGGAAGATCAAGTCTCTAGAAGATAAACTCTTCCGCGAAGAACGCGAACTCCAACAGGATCAGGCGGACTTGCAAAATCGCAATATCGAGACAGGCCTGAGCGGCGCAGAGGCTGTCGCTGGACTGTTAGGTTTTGGCCGCAAGAAAAGCCTCTCCACCTCCGTCTCGAAATTTCGCATGGCACAGAACGCCAAAGAAGATGTGCGCGAATCGGAGGAATCCATCACACAATACAAAAAAGATCTCGCTGCATTGGAACGTGAGCGGGAAGTAATTGCTGCAGAGATCAACGAGCGTTGGGGCAGCCTTGTCAACGAGATCAGCGAAGTCAGCATTAAACCGAAGAAAACAGATATCTATGTCAATATCTTTGGTGTGGCATGGAAACCGTTTTACATTGTGCAGGCAGGTGACGAGACGTTTGAGTTGCCCGCCTTTGGCGCGGAATAATAGCTTATTGTGAGGTGGTCTGGAACTGGATAAAGTAAGCTCACAATAGAGTTGGTCATTGCTTTGATTAAAGAATATTTACGCTTTCGCGATGATGTAAAATTTGTAAGGTAGTGACGACCTCAAGTCGTCACTATGATTTAAAGGATAAAACTGTGAGTATTGTGATCCTGTTATTTTCATTAACTCTGTGGGGTATCATCCATTCGATCCTGGCGTCCAACTTTGCCAAGGATATGCTGGGTAGCGCAAGGTTATATCGGCTTGGATATAACCTGTTCGCCGCGGTGAGTTTTTTGCCCATCCTTTATTTGATGAGAACATTACCAGATCGGTTGGTGTACCAAATCCCAGCTCCGTGGAGCATGGTGATGTTTGGAGGACAAATCTTTGCCGCGTTGATGTTATTGACCGCGTTCCTGCAAACCGATTCCTTATCGTTTGTCGGCTTGCGCCAACTGTTCGAAACCGAGAAACGAGGCTCACTTGTTACCCAAGGGTTATATCGAGTTGTGCGGCATCCGTTATACACCTTTGGATTGCTGTCTGTCTGGCTCACATCAACCGTCTCACAGAATACACTCACCGTCTATATCGGCGCCACTCTCTACACATTGATAGGCGCGTATTTTGAGGAACGAAAACTTTTGCGTGAGTTTGGCGTTGGATATGCCGAATATCGAAGAACCACTCCCATGCTAATTCCCTGGGTCAGGCTGGGTAAACAATAACCAGGCACTGGTCAACCTGTCTCAATCCCCAATATCGAAGTTAATCCCTGCACAAACAAACTCCCTCCGAAAAAAAGTACCGTGTTCTTCACATCCCCGCTGACAATGGACCAGTGGATGCCCCAGGCTAAAGCGGATATGCTCACAATGACAAGGAATAATCCGCTTAGCATCATGCGGTTCTGGCTGATGGGTTGGATACCGTCTTTGAGAGTCAATACCCCAAAATAGACCGCAAGGATCCCCGCGCCTGTCTTGAAAGCGATCCATCCCAACGCTTCGCCCGCAGAAACGCAAGACAGGATCAACAATCCGCCGACGAGTGAATTGATAAATGCCAAAAGAATAGCAATGACTTTCATAAAAGCGCCTCCATCGTATCTGTTTCAAGGATACAAGGGAGGCGCTTTCATTTTCTATTGAGAGTCTGTCAAAGACTATAAGAAAATTTCCTCGCTCCATACCGAACGAGGAAATTAATTTTGTAATGCGATTTCTGCTGTGTTTATCCGACCTTGGGTTTGGCTATGTTGACCTTAAGCGTATTATCTGCCAATGAATAAGCATTGAACATGCTGATCGCCTTGTCTGCATCTGCCTGCGCAGGCATGGATACAAATGCAAAACCCTTCGACAAGCCAGTGCCTTTGTCCATTACGAGGTCGACCGAAGTAACGGCTCCCGCTGTTGCGAACAAGGTATTGATTTCTTCCTGTGTGGTGCTCTTGGCCAAATTTCCTACATAAATTCTTACATCCATTTTATTACATCCTTCTCCAGCTCGGCTGGAAATAAAAAAATGACCGCAACCCTATAAGAGGGTCGGCGGCCAAGTGGTGCGACGAAGATCCAGTTATTTATTACTCATTTAGTGTAGCACACATTCCGTTCGCAGACGGGGTAATTCAGTCTATGTGGGAATAAGGTTATTTCCATTCCCTCGCAAAACTGACCAGCGCTCTCACTCCGAAGCCTGTCGCGCCGCGGATTACATGCGGCGGGTGGGTGTGCGGATACAGAGGGGTGCTGCCGATTTTATCTAATGCCATTCCTGCGATGTCCCAATGTGTCCAGGGATAGGATGTGAATTCTTCAAGAAATACAGCGCTGCTGCCTACTCCGCTGCCGGCTCCACCGCTATTCTTGATATCTGCATAGTCGGTCTTGATCTTGTCGTAATATTCAGCATATAAAGGCAAGCGCCATAACTTTTCACCAGAGGCATTACTGGCTTCATTCACTTTTTGGGCAAGTGAGTCATCATTCGCAAAATATCCTGCAGCTACATTCTGACCGAGCGCTGTCACACATGCGCCTGTCAATGTTGCCAGATCGATCACGGCTTTGGGTTTGAATTCCGCCGCGTAGGATAGCGCGTCCGCTAAGGTCATGCGTCCTTCAGCGTCGGTATTGATGATCTCAATTGTTTTTCCATTGCGCGCGGACCACATCCGCGGGACGGTAGGCGGTTCCGCTGGGCATGTTCTCGCAGGCAGCGATCAGCCCGACAAGATGAACAGGTAGCTTCATCTTTGCAATCGCCTTAAACGCCCCAATGACCGCCGCCGCGCCGCTCATATCTGAGCGCATATCTTCCATGCCATCCGCACCCTTCAAACTGATTCCGCCCGTATCAAATGTAATGCCTTTTCCAACAAATACAAGCGGAGGTTCGTCTGAGCCCTTGTATTCCATCTCAATGAACTTAGGCGGGTTGGCGGAGCCCTGCGCCACGGACAAATACGCATTCATGTTCTGTGACTGGATCCATTCGAGGTCGTGTACTGTGCACTTAATTCCGGCCTCATTGGCCATATTCTGAGCGGATTCTGCCAGTGCGGCGGGGGTCATATTATTCGGCGACTGATTGACAAGGTCGCGGGCGCAGTACACGCCTGAAGCTACAGATTGTCCCGTGCTGCTTCCTGATTCAAGCGCTTCGATTTTCAGCGCATTAGATTCAACCAATGTCAAAGAATCTACATCTTCACGCTCAACCGGGCTTGTGTGATTTTTTCGCCAGCGATATAAGCCGAGCAATGTCCCTTCAACCATTGACTGGGCTGCGGATGAAATATCCATGGAACTTGCGCCGAACACGCAGGCTGCAATTGTTTTGCACCCTAACTCGCGGGCTTTCTTTGCGCCCGCTGCCGCTGCCTGACGAATTCGATCTAGTGAAATATCTTCGATTTTACCGAGGCCAACCACGATCACTCGCTGGGCTGGCATGACTCCGCGTGAATAAAGAATAGCCGTTTCATTTAGTTTTCCGCGCACATCTTTGGCATTCACGAGCTCACTGACAGCGCCATTTAATGCCATATCCACTGCGCCCGTCGCTCCCGATGAAATGTCGACGCCTTCATACAAACTTACAAGGATCGCATCCGCGCTCACGGCCTGAATTAATGAGTTACTGATTTTTATATCCATGTTCGCTCCCAATTCGTTGAAATGTTAATTCATAATTTATTCAATCATATCATCTACGGGGGCGGCGAAATCTTCCTCAACAATAAGGCGCTGCCGGATAAGAGCGCAAAAACGCCAATTCCCACCCGCCCTGCACCCCCCTCTTAGCGTCCTCTGTTTGCGATCATTTTCTTTGCTGCCGCTCATCGGTTTAACTGGCCTATCGCGCTTGGCTGTTCGATTTTAACCCCTTCCCCCGCATCTATGCAAAAAGGTGTAATACAAAATTTCAAGTTGTTTTTGCGTTGATAAAGAGTTTTGTCTGATTGAAGTCTGTTCAGCCATTGCTTTTTAAAGTTGCAGCTTTGAAAGCAATCTGATATCAATTTCTCTTGGTGGAGAAGCGGGAATACTTCAAATCAGAAGGATGCAGAGGGTAACCAGCCCGTAAAATCATACCAAAGAGAAGTGGAAAAATCATGGCAAAATAGAGCCAGGAGAGATCCACATGAAGAAATCGAAGTTTTCAGAAAGCCAGATCGTAAACATCTTGAAGGAAGCCGAAGCAGGGGTGTCGCTGGAAGAACTTGTTCGTCAGCACGGGTTTAGCAAAGCATCCTTTTACAAATGGAAATCAAAGTACAGCGGCATGTCAGCCAGCGACTTGAAACGGCTGAAAGAGCTGGAAGAAGAAAATCGGCGGCTGAAACAGATGTATGCGAACTTGAGTCTGGAACATGCAGTGCTCAAAGATATTATCGAAAAAAAACTCTGAAATCAGAAGAGCGGCGAGATCTGGTCGAGTACGCAATCGCCGAACATGAGCTGAGCGAACGGCAAGCCTGTCGAGCAGTGAATTTGAATCGCGGCACCTATCGCTATCAAGCCAGCAAAACAGATGATCACGAAATTGAGCAGGAACTGCAGCAACTGGCAGAAAGCCAACCACGCTGGGGCTGCAGAAAGATGACCGACTACTTGAGAAATCAAGGACATCGCTGGAACCACAAGCGCATTCGAAGGATTTACCGTGGTTTGGCGCTGAATTTGCACAGAAAACCCAAGAAACGGCTGGCTGCCAGGACTGCACTGGCACTTGGGGTGCCAGTGCAGTCCAACTTGACTTGGTCTCTGGATTTTATGAGCGACAGCCTTTCCAATGGCAGAGCCATTCGCACCTTGAACATTATTGATGATTACAACCGCGAAGCGCTCTGGATCGAAGTCGATCATTCACTGCCAGCAGAACGAGTGGTTCGCGTACTGGAAAATCTGCTGCTTTGGCGAACTGCTCCCAAACAGATCCGCATGGATAATGGTCCGGAGTTTATCTCCAAGCGCTTGGAGAACTGGGCGAAGGAGAAACAGATTGAGTTGCTCCACATCCAGCCGGGCAAGCCTGCACAAAATGCATATATCGAACGGTTCAACCGCACGTTTCGTGAAGATGTTTTGGATGCTTATTTGTTTGATGATTTGGATGAAGTCCGTTTGATCGCAGAGCACTGGCTTGAAGATTACAACACCATCCGTCCGCACGAGGCATTAAAGGGTTTGTCACCCCGCCAGTTTGCAATTCAAAATGCCTGATTTTGTCTATTTATCTTTGGTACATAAAATGGGTACTTGACACAGAGATTATGGAATTTGGGAGTTCAGAGATATATTCAGTCTCGAAGGGGGTGGGCAGGGATTACTTTCTTTTATAAAACCAACCAGGGTTGTTCCTCTACCATCAGACAGCATCTATGTCAGAATTAGTATTGATTGCTTGAATTCATTTTTCAATTTGACCAATCAACCATTAAAATCATTCCTTTCGATGACGTAATAATCTATGTTTCAATGTGATATTCTGGAAATGCACACATATGTTGACCACCTGATCTTTCCTTACTCATACCCTATCCCATCACCCACAAGGCCAGGCCGTCACACGCATCCTTTGCCGCAAGCCATTCATGCTGTTGAGCCGCAAGCGGCAGTCCGTCGTTTTTTCCAACGCCAGGGGCACAATTTCCTAATTAATGGTCAGGAATATTATCTGGATAAATGGAGCGGATCTTGCCTCGGGTTGGGCAAAGCATCCTTGGCAATGACGTTACCTTTGGCAGATTTGCTTGCGGATCTTTCTCCCCGTGGATTGCTCATTCCAAAACAGGCCCCCTGTCCATGCTTTGAGCGGATCTGACATCCAGCCCGCGGGATCCCGTTCCAGACGAAAACAGTGTGCTTGCCGGAGAAAAAGCCATTCAATTGGTACAGGATCTTAACGAAATGATCTGCTGATTTGCCT